>JAHDGC010000299.1:0-4790 GCA_020627865.1 Saprospiraceae bacterium
CGACTTGCAACGCAAGTACCAGAAAATCTTAAAAGCTTTGGAAATCGATTATCCAGATTATTATCATCTGAAGTATGATGATGAGCCGTTTACGATAGCGCAAGTGCAAAATGACCTATTGGATGAACAAACAGCTTTGGTGGAATATTTCGTAGGGGATAGCACCATTGTTACTTTTTTGATTACAAAAGAATTCCTTAAAGTTTTTAGTGTACCAAAGACGGATGATTTTGATCGCAAAATTGAAAATTTTAGGAAAGAACTTTCTCGGTATTCTGCAAAGATTAAAGACTTTGAAAACTTTACGACCTTGTCTTTTGATTTTTATACCTCATTGCTCCGACCTTGTTTGCAAAATTTAGATGGCAATGTAAATAAATTGTTAATTATTCCTGATGGTATTTTGCATTATATCCCTTTTCAGGCTTTGATTCAAGGAGTAGTTTCAGGAACATTTGAGGAAGCACGGTATGACACTTTGGATTATCTGGTGCGGGATTACGGTTTGTCTTATGGATATTCAGCAATGCTTTTACATGAAATGAAGGAAAAAGAAGCTGTTGTATTATCTAAATGGGGGCGACAAAATTTTATGGGTTTTGCTCCTGTTTTTGATAGGGATGATCGGAAAGGAAACGATATGGAAAGCTTGGTGTATTTGAAACATAGTGAGACAGAAGTTGCCGATATAAAGGCTATTGTCGGTGGTGAAGTTTTTAAAGGAGAAGATGCCAGTAAAGCAGCTTTTGTGAAAAATACAGACCAATCCCACATTTTGCATCTGGCTACACATGCTACGATGAACGATAGTTTTCCTGCCAATAGCTGCATCCATTTTATAGATGAAAACCTAACGGTTGGAGAAATTTATAATCTTTCCCTTGATGCGGAACTTATTGTTTTAAGCGCTTGTGAAACCGGAACGGGGCAACTCCAAAAAGGAGAAGGCTTGATGAGTTTGGGCAGGGCGTTTACCTTCGCCGGTTGTCCGAGCTTACTGACTAGTTTATGGAAGGTTGATGATTCTAAGACGGCTGAATTAATGATGCATTTTTATGGCAGGTTACATGCTGCCCAACCTAAGAATGAAGCCTTGCAAGCTGCGCAACTTATCCATCTCGAAAGTTCATCCCGATTAAAGAACATGCATCCATATTATTGGGCGGGGTTTATTTTGTTAGGCGATGCTAATCCTATTTTTGAAAATAGTATGGGCTGTTGCATATGGATAATGCTGATAATTATAATATTGCTTGGTATAAGGTTTTGGTTCTTAGGCAAAAGTCGTGGCGAGTAGGGGTTAATTGAAAATTGATCGACAAAAATCAAGCGAATCAAGAGTATCAGATAAATCATGGTTCAGGCTTTCATGCAATTTGCCAAAGAGTCAAGCTTTTTTACCCTACATTTTTCTCAAAAAAACCTTATATTTGAGTATTGTTCATGCGTTAGAAGCCAGTAGGTACCATAATATTCCCCAAATACAAGATACCAATATGAAACCAATACCCGCACTGCAAGCAGATTTAAAAAACCTTGTTCCCCTCGGAATTGATGTGGTTATCAAACAACTGAAACAATCCCTACCTGTTTCGGTGCCCAAATACAATGACGTTATTGAGCTAGAAGCACGATATAGAGAAAACCATAAACGGTTGATCAAAGGAACAATCAGCTACGAAGATGCAGAGGTAGAATCCAATCAAATTCGAGAAGCTATCCTTGCATGTATAGATGCCCTCGAAGAAAAAGATTTTACAGAAATAACTGCTACATCTCGAAGAAAAGGTCATCAAAAAGGGAAAATATTTTATCGGATTCCCGGAGTTATGGCGGCCAATGTTGAGACGACTTGTTTGGTGAGAATTGCTTTTAATGAGGAAAACTTAACCTATGATATTACGGTTGAAGAAACGGATGATATTAAGGAACTGCGTCGGGTTTCGGAGGTGATGAGTGTAGAGCTTATTGATCCTTCGGAGGCTAGCCCTTTTGCTATTCGTCGCATTTCGGAAGCTGTTCAATTTGTAGAACAGGGTGATTATACCGAATGGCAGTTTTTTGTGAAACCATTGTTGCAAGGAGCCTTTCCTTTATTGTTGAAAGTTTCGGTGATTGAAATAAAACAGGGGAGGGAAAGGAAAAAAGATATTGTTCTGGAAGAGCGGGTGCAGATTGTTTCAAAACTACCGGAGATTGCTCCTGACCTTGAAGTATTCAAGCAAGCTGGAGCGGTTTTTCAAATGGGAGAACCCCATTCGAATAGTGTGGAAGAAAATGCTAAAGGAGGTTCAATTATTGATGGTGGGCAAGTAAGTGAAGGAGATTCAGATATTGTAGTGGCAGACTCTGAGGGTTGGATGTCAGGGCCGACAGAATTGCCCCAACCATCTTCCGAGGGAATACCTGCACCAGGTTCCCCTTCTATGCATACGGAATCTATACCAGAAAGTCAATCAACAAAGAGTCTCCGAAAAGACGCACGTGGTGTTTTTCGTAAAATGGCTTATGCCGTTGCGCTTTTATTTCTGACCAGTTCTATTTGGATTTTTACCGCAGAAGATGGCAAGGATGCGATGACTGCACCGGCTGATAGTGCATCTGGCTTGCCTGATACTAAAGATGGTGCTGAAAATAAATCTGGTTCTTTTACGGATGCTCGTGATGGAGAAAATTATGATTGGGTCTTGCTCAAAGATGGGAAAAAATGGATGGCAGCAAATCTAAATTATGAATCGAAAGACGCTTGGTGTTTTGATAATAAACCTGAAAATTGTAAAAAATATGGTAGATTGTACACGTATGCTGCTGCGATGAATGCCTGCCCAAAAGGATGGCATTTGCCCGATGCTTCGGAGTGGAAGACTATGGCCAAGGCGCATGGTGGCTATTATGATCTGGAAACTTCAAAATTGATCGGGAAAGAATTGGAAAGTTTTAAGACACTGACAGAAAGTGGAAAAGGCAATTTCAACGGTAAATTCGGTGGTTTCAGAAATGCGGATGATTCATTTTATAATCTTGGCAATGAAGGCCATTACTGGACTCGTTCTTTAGCGGAAGGCAACTACGCATGGAGTTACTATTTTGGTCGGGTCTATGGTTTCTTCCGTTGGAAAGATGCAGATAAATCTTTAGGGTTCTCCTGTCGGTGCGTTAAAGATTAGTCTTGCTTTGTAAAATTTTTCGATAAGAAAGAGTCCTGTAGGGACGATATATCATTGCCAGAAACGTAAGTCTCTGGAACGATTGTAGAGAAATAATTATTAAAGAATTCATATTGCATAATATTAAAGTGCGATACAGTCAAGTTTTTGAAAATATTTTGTATTTTGCCATGTGTTTTAATTGAAAGAACATCAGCAAAATAATAATCATGTCACTTGGGAAAAAGAACCATATACTAGCCATTGGGATTAATAAATATGAGCATCAAGAACTGCTCTACAATCCGGTAGATGATTGTAGGAAAATTATCAGAATTTTGTGTGATCGTTACCAATTTGATCGTTCGAATGTAGAAGAAATCTATAATGAAGACGCTACGAGAGGTAATATATTAATGGCATTGGAACGGTATCGGAAACTTACCGGAAATGATAATTTATTAATCATTTATTCAGGTCATGGTTCTTATGATAAGGATGGGGATGCTGGATATTGGATTCCTGTTGATGCAAAAGAATTCCGGCATGAGTATATTTCGGGTGATGACTTAAAGACAGAACTAAAAGCATATAGTGCACATCATGTTGCACTGATGGTAGATTCTTGCTTTTCTGGTGCCTTGACAAGATCGGTAATCAAACGGCAGCAACATATGATTGGTGATCCGGCCGCAGTAAGGCTAAACAGACGGAAATCTCGTTGGGCAATGACATCTGGAAGGGTAGAGCTGGTTTATGATGGGAATGCTGGAAAAAATAGCCCTTTTGCTAACAGTATAATTTCGGAACTTAAGCATAATGATAAATCGATGTTGTTGTTTTCTGAGTTGGGTGTAAAAGTAACGAATTTGACAGCAAGAAATGCTAACCAAACCCCTTCCTGTAATTTTCTGCGCGAAGTGCATGATGATGATGGTCAATTCTCTTTTGTACTAAAGGAGTATGTTCTGAAAGAAGAACCTGAAAAACAAGATAATGTTGGAACACAAAAATCAGTAACAACTGGAATAGATAAGAGTAATCAGGAAGAACAAAAAACAGAATCAAATGCACAGCCCAAACCGAAGCCAGAATCTGCAATTGAAAATATTGCACAGCTAAAAAAAGCACTACGGAAAATGTTTGTTTCCAATAATATAAAGGAAGCGTATGAATTGCTTGTCGAAAAATTAGATGAAGATTCTTCGCACATGACAACAGTATACTTGCGGCTTGCGGGTTTGAACGGATTGGAAGACGAAATTGCTAAGGGCATTGCGACAAATGTGCAACAGCGCAAGGCACAAATTCGGCATGCGCTAGATTATATCATCAATAATCTGGAGGAAGAAGATATGGGGAATGGGTGAACTATTTCCTCTTCATCTCCTTTCTGGTTTTCTTGACCATATTTACAGGAACCTCGACAATTTTGGAAATCTGCTTATCTGTTAAGTCCGCTGTTTTAATGAGATTGGTTATGATGATTTTCTTTTCAGCAATGGCTTTTTCTTCAAGTGCTTTCTTTTGAATAGCTACTTTTTCCTTAGCTTCCTTAGCTACCTTTTCCTTAACTTCCTTAACTTCCTTAGCTACCTTTTCCTTAACTTCCTTAGCTACCTTTTCCTTGACTTCCTTAGCTAC
>JAHDGC010000299.1:4890-8327 GCA_020627865.1 Saprospiraceae bacterium
TAGCTACCTTTTCCTTAACTTCCTTAGCTACCTTTTCCTTGACTTCCTTAGCTACTCTTTTTTCAACTGCTCTATTTACTCTTTCGTCAAAACTTTCCCCATAAAGCGCCATATGTATCTTGTGGGCAAACCTAAGTTCTGCTTGTGTTCTTTTCATCGTGGATGGTTTTATATAATCATGAACAATTTTTTCTTCAAATTTTATATGAATGGATTCAGGCAATACCAAAATCATATTGATAAACTGGAGTAAACTAGTAATCTGCTCGTCACTGTATTGCCGTTCTTTACATAATCGTATCAATTTTAACTTGAAGGTATACCGTTTGTCGTAATCTTTTTTTGACTTTATCAAATACTTATTGGCCAATACTGCTAGAGCAAATGGGTTCTTCGATGCCAAAAGTTCTTTTTCCGATATACTTTTAATCTTGTAGGTATTAAATTGATACCATAACTTTGTTCCTAAAAATTCATATTCAAATCTATCATATTTTCTGGGGACTTTATCCCCAGTATAAATAGCTATGGCGGTGATTTTTTGATTATACTTATCATATATCCGGTAGAAATAAGTGAACATTCTTTCATTAAAATCGACTTCATGTGAAGATTGTACTTCAATATGGATCAATATCCATTTTTCTACTCCCGTTTTTAACCTTACTTTTACAAGCTTGTCATTGATCACTTTTCCCTTTCTATCTTTACTTGGGAAAAGCTTCAGTAATTCTTGTTCTAGGAAGGTAACTTCTGTTTTGAAATCAATAAGCCTGTGTGCTTTGGGTAAGAAAAATTTGATAAAATCCTCAAATAAATTGGCTATAATTGCTTTCCACCGAGCATCGTAATCTATAAATATGTCTTCTTCTTTGTTTTTCAATACGTAATGTTTAATGTCCCAAAGATAATTTCTTTTTATCTTTTTTTCAACTTTTTTGTCGTGAACATTTTCATCATTTCCCTACAAAACCCTCATAAACTCCAAGCCGATAAGCCTCCGCTCCCTCCTTGATTCTTTTGGCCATAACCGCCTCTGCATCTTCCCCGATAAGATAGCGCAATCGTTCCGATTCATCATGGGCAACTTCATAAATCAGTTGGGCAACCTCCTTCGGGTCAGGCAAGCCATCCTGTCTTTTGTCCCTCATTTCCCGATAAGGAATCGTCATCGCATCATAGGCATCTATCGTAGGGTCATTTGTCCAAGTGATGGAAGATGTTTGAAAGTTGGTTTTGTAAGCTCCCGGTTCCACGAGCTTTACTTTAATGTTAAATGGCTTTGTTTCGTAGTAAAGTGCTTCCGTGAAGCCTTCCACAGCCCATTTTGAAGTAATATACAGGGAAGCCAAAGGGTAGGAGGTCAATCCGGCAACCGAGGAAACATTGATAAACATCCCTGCTTTATGTTTCCGGAAATGGGGCAGCCATGTTTTAGTCATCATCATAACGCCTTTGACATTTACAGCCAATTGCCGATCGATCTGTTCTTCTGTAGCGGCTTCAAAAGCGCCATAACAACCATAACCCGCATTGTTGATGACTAGATCAATGCTATCAACGGTCTTAAGAATATTATCCTTTGCCGCTAAGATGCTTTGGGTGTCCGTAACATCAAGTTTTGTAATTTTAATGTTGGATATTTCGGCGAGCTTGCCTGCTTTTTCTGGATTTCGCATAGTGGCAAAAACAGTCCAATTATTTTGAGCAAATATTTCTGCGGTAAGTTTGCCTATCCCAGAATTGCTTCCCGTAATTAAAACAGATTTTTTTATCATGGTACTATTTTGATTTTGAACAAAGATAAGAAAACCTTGTTCTTCCATCATAATAGTTGACTCAAAAAGAACAGAGATGGGATTTGTTTGAACGTAAAGGAAAATTATGGGAAAGCAGCCCTTCTAGGGTGCAGGCCTGCCTGCTGTGACCGAAGGACAGGCAGGGTGTGCGAGCGCAAATTTTTCTTTACACTTATTCCGATCCCTACCTCGCAATAAAAATCGCCCCACTAAAAGTTCTCCCTTTTTCATCATTGAGATCAAGTATGTAATAATAGGTGCCCTCCGGAAGAGAAACATTATGCCAAGTCCCTTGCCAATCATTGCCATAATGGATAGCTTCAAAAACCCGTGCACCCCAACGATTATATATCTGGAGCAAACTTTCTGGATAAAGTTCTAAGCCCTCAATCGTGAAGAAATCATTCTTCCCATCACCATTGGGCGAAAAGCCAGAATAGATCGTAACTTCGTCGCAGATGACATGAATTTGAACATAAGCCTGGCTGCATTCTCCTCTTTGATTGCAGATTTCATAAACGAAATAATCTTCCCCACAAAAACCAGGGTCGGGTTGATAGGTGAAGGAAAGTGCACTGTTCATAACAATTCGCCCACTTTGAGGGTTTTCAAAGACATTGATAATGTCGGCAGTCTCGTAACGGTCATTGGCCAGAATATCAATAATGGTCGTCGTCCCTGCTACAAGAGTATCATAGTCAGATACGGCCTCTGGTACAGGATAAGATAGTTCCGCAACATGGATTTCATATACTGTTGTATCACAGCCCCCAAGATCATCACAGATAACAATACAGGCAGAATCTGTCCCCACACTAAGTCCAGTAAAACTGACACAGAAAGATTGTGCTTCTAGTGCTAAGCTAGTGGCTTCCTGATCTTCACAAATATTATAGAACTGGGTGATGTTGCCAATTAATTCTGTAGTATCCAAACAAAATTTTTGTTCTTCTCCAATCAGGATCGTTTGCTCAACATAACCATCAATGGGTTGTATAACATTGACAATAACATATGTCGTATCGCAAAATCCTAATTCATCACAAATGATGATGCAAGCAGAATCTACACCTTCTCCAAAAGTGATATAGTTGAGGCAAGGATCATTATCAAAAACCTGAAAGGCGACACTTTCTCCGGATTCTTCTTCACAAAAATTTCTGACCATAAACTCCTGCCCAGGAAGATCACCGGTATCTAAACAAATAACGCCCGCCGTTCCGGAATATACAATACGATTTAGTGGTTCCGTGGGAGCACAGATAACATTAACCTGCAAGGTATCTGCACAATCAATTTGATCTGTGACAATGAATTGACTGGTACCAAGATCAAAATAAAATTCAGTACTTTCATAAAAGTAATGCAACTGCGGATAAATGGTGGTTGCTGCCGAAGGTGTGCTAACAGCTGAAATGATCATGGGGCCATAGTTATCAAGAGCATTTCCAACAACGCGGCCTCCTGAAATATCATGCGACCAATTGCCGGAAGGATTCCAAGTGTTCATGGAATCTACCAGTACATTCATGTTTGGAATCATGGTGGTAAAGGTATCCCCATTGACTAGCCATGATTCCAATAAGTATGGTCCTTGATTGCCCTGGCCGAAAATTTCCGTATAAGGATACTGTGTTA
>JAHDGC010000300.1:0-1592 GCA_020627865.1 Saprospiraceae bacterium
AAACGGAGGATTATCCGGATTCAGATTACTTTGCCAAAGCATGGTAAGTAGTGATTTGTGCTTAGTGTGTGTTTTCTTGGCTTCTGATTTCTAAATCTATTCATTTGTAGCTCTTGGCCTTTCGCAAACTTTAAAATTTATGAAAAAAATATTTGCCTATACCTTGTTATTGTTTTTCATCTCCGGATGTGAAGAAGAATTTCATGTTCCGAAACCGCGAGCCTATCCGAGGATCATTTATCCGGAGAAGACTTATCAAGGATTCAAGGAAGAATCTTGCGACTTTTTATTTGAATATCCGACCTATGCCAAGGTAGAAAAGGACGAATATTTCTTTGATGAAAAACATGAAAACGAATGTTGGTTTGATATTGTCATTCCAGATTTTAATGCCAAGATTCATTGCAGTTACTACGAAATCAGTAAGGAAAATAATTTTGAAAAACTTCGGGCAGATGCTTTTCGCTTGGCAATGGAACATAAAATAAAGGCAAACTTCATAGACGAATTGCCGATAGAAAAGTCCGAAAATGTGAAGGGTTTTGTCTTTGATATTGAAGGTTCGGTGGCGTCTCCCTTGCAGTTTTACCTATCGGATGAAAAAGAGCATTTTATCCGGGGAGCTTTATATGTCAATGCACAATCCAAACCGGATTCTTTGGCACCGATTTATGATTTTTTAAAACAAGATGTGATGCAGGTGATCAATACTTTTGAGTGGAAGTAATCTTGTTGTTTCTTGCGGACAAGAAACAACAAGATTACAAACTTTACTGAATCGGATTCGGTGTTCCTTGATAATCGCCAGGGAACAAAATGTAATAAAGACCCAAGTATAATTCATTTTGAATATGGTAATGATATTCAGGGTCGCAAGAATGCTGCGTCATGCTGGTATGTCCACCCGAAGCATCCAGGTCTGTTGGGTAGGTACCTGTTGAATAACATTTACGGCCATACAAAAAGAAGCCATCCGAAATAATACCAATTAATGCATTATCATCGTCTGACCATGCTTTTGGTTCCAAATGGTAGTGATAACTTTGTGGGCCGGTATGTGCGCCATTGCAATCCAAAGAACCGGCTGCATTATCCAGTGGAATATTAGGACCTTCTTCATCATTATAAATTACACTGCCACTTACGGCTAATCCAATTGGGCCCAAACCTGTTGAACTTGGGCTTGCCAATGCAGGGTTTTGCGGAACAGTCAAAGTATAAGAGCCGTTAAAATTATCAATATCCCCCGGAGCCATTTCTGCAGTCGTTGTGCAAACAGGAGCAATGTCTAAAGGACTTGCAGCAGACCAATACGGAGATGTATGGTTCGGTAAACCATCTGTTTCCAATACCACATTATTGCCGTTCAGATAAATGGTATAACTCCCGGGGTCAAATTCGGCAAAAGCTGCATGCATGCCATTGATGAGGCAGTCGCCAGTATCATCCGTATCGCTACAATCAATTACATATCCGGTAGGTTGTTGGCAAGCACTTATAGTTACATTGGGGTTTCCTAAGCCATCACCATCTAAATCTTGGCACCAGCTCGCCGGACCAGAACCATTGCAAATACCACAAGCATCAACAAC
>JAHDGC010000300.1:1692-5927 GCA_020627865.1 Saprospiraceae bacterium
ATCAACAACACCGTCACAAGGCACACAAGCTTCAATTCTTGCACAAAAATCGCTACCTACAATAACCTCAAAACCATCAACCAGTAGAATAGAAATGCCTGCTGTATACTCGGAGTTTGTATTGTTGCTATGTATCCCCGAAGATACTATGGTATCGCTTACATGGACATTGACATTTCCTGTGTAAGTCGTACCGGGAACGGTATAATATTGGTCGCAATCAATAGCAAGCCCGGTATCGCATAAATCACTACCATTACAATCCTCATCTATTCCATTGTTTGGAATCTCTGTTGCACCCGGGTAAATTAGTGGGTTATTATCATCACAATCTTGTAATAAATCATAAGTATCACCATCATTGTCAATACTAACTGTTGCACCGGATGCTGTAGCATAAGCACCATAAAGGCAGTCAATAAAATTATTACTACCCGCTGCATCTACGTGGTAGTGATAGCCACGGGTATCATCGTAATGGCCTCTGCATTCATCGAGATCTGTTGGCTCTGTTCCGTCTTCATTGAGCTGCCCATAAATGGCGTGGCCATCTAATGCATAGGCAATCATGGGGGCATGGCCGTCGCATTGTACTACTTCAGTACTTTGTCCTGTGGCTGCATGGTAATGGTAACCTGCATTTAAATTGATATGCCCACCAGCATCATCAAAAGGAGCCAAGGTGTAAGCATTTAAAATTATATTGGTTGGAGCAGGGGCATCAAACCTAACACCATTAAAAGCGATTCCCCTTACCCTTGGGCCACCACCACCTCCTGGACCCATCGTGGCAAATTGGATTGGTGTGTTGACTTGTACAGGCCTTACAGGAATGAGGTATGTTTGTGTAATGTTAGTAACATAAGATGGGAGGCATTCTACACAGAAGTTTTGGTATTCCTCTCCAACATTTGGGTTGGCCGCATTAGCACAATCTTCCATTGTTTCGGTGGTGTATATATCACCGTTGGCATCGTACATTTGCCAGGTATTGTCATTGTAAAAGGTGGCCATGTTTTGGATAAATGCCCCATCTACATCATAAACCTGACCTCCTTCGAGCCAGATACCACCGGCTTCGGGGCCATCAGAAATATTGTCGGGGCACCAAGGACCCATGTTATGGTCGGATGGTGTTCCTGTTGATACAATTTCATAACAATTTGTTGTGGTGCCATCAGAAAGCGTACAAGAAACTGTTGTAATGGTAACATTTGAACCATCTTCTAGAAATAGTAAAGGGTTAACATCATTTACTGTCTGCGCGTTGAGCATAGCATAATTCGCACAAGCAATAAAAAGTAATAAGATAAACGTTCTCATGATTTTGAATTTAGTGTACAGGTATTTTATTAAATTTTGAACAGCTTTTTTCTAAAAATAAGTGAAAGTGCAAACATTGTTGCAAAAATGATAATATAAAATATTGACCAAGTAATTGTCTTGTTATTATTATTTTGTTTATTGCTATTAGAAAGCAGTACAAACTTAGATGCTCCTACTTTCAATTTAGCCAAATGGTTATTCTCTCCACTTAAAATAAATTGCTCTTTGGAAAAGCCTTCTTTAAGAACAATCAAGGCACTTTGGTTTTTATGGATATTTTTGAAACTGCTGTTTTTTACTGATATAGTGTTGAAGGTTTTTGGTACATTCATAATTTTAAAAATGACATTGGTCTCATGGCCTAATTTCACATAAGGATGCTGGAAAATGGCAGCATCTTGTTCGTTGAAATAAACAGCAATATTTTCTTTTAAATGCTTGATGACTAATTCCTTAAATTCTTCGGGTGTAGAAAAGGAATCTTTACCATAATGGGTATTGACTTCATATTCAAATGCAGTCAGCGCAGCCCTTACCTGAAAAATCCAGCTACCATCTTTCTGTTCAACAAGCATCGTACTCGAAAGGTCAGCTTGGTGCGCCTGCGCTATCCAACTGCTTAATATTAATCCTATAATTATTGGCCATTTCATGATTTTCTTTTAATATTGTAAACTTTACTACACTGTAACATAAATTTGTTTAAATTTTTTGATCCGTAAATTTTGCTATAATCATGGTTATAAAAAGAGTAGAGAACCGAGACAAAAATAAATTCTATTCAGATTAGGTATTGTTATATCGACTCTCTGTTCTCGACTCTTACTGATTAAAGGCATTAAGGGAATTTGTAGTAAAAAACTTTTAAAACTTACTTTTGCTACACGTTACTTACATTTCTTTTTGCAGTGTTTTTACATCTGCTATGAGCTGGTTGATTGCCGTCAAGTTAAGCCCGTTGTAAATGCCCCGAATATGTCGGTTTTTATCAATCAAAACAAAATTTTCAGTATGCAAAAAATCATCTGCTTCTTTTTCCAATCCAAGGTCTTCTTCTACAAAATAATCGTTTCTTCCTAGGTTATAAATTACTTGTCGATCTCCAGTAACCAAATGCCATTTTTTGGAATTGACCCCTTTCGCCTCAGCATAAGCTTTTAAGATAGGAACAGAATCCTGAACGGGAGTGACAGAATGGGATAACAATAATACCTCGTTATCGCTAAGGAACGCTTCTTGGAGAATGCCCATGTTCGCAGTCATTTTAGGGCAGATGCCGGGGCAAGTGGTAAAGAAGAAATCGGTAATGTAAATCTTATCCTTAAAAGTTTTTTCTGAGACGGTATCCCCTTCCTGATTGATGAGTTTGAATGGGGATATAGTGTGGAAATCAATTGTAGATTCCTTATTGGATTTTGGCCAATGCGGGGTAAAAGTAGCTTCCTTGTAATAAGGAAGTTTTGCCACACGGCTTTGTTTTTGAGCAGTCTCAGCACATCCCATGAAGAGCATGGATATTAATAAAATAAGGCTACTGTTCTTTGTATTGAACAATTTCTTTCTCAAGTTCATAACACAGATTTGCACGTTTTAAACCAAAGATTCTTCCATTTCTAGCTTCGTAATTACTGTAAATTTTTCCATTCTCCCGCCATGATTGTTGAAGCCCGACTTCCCTTCCTTTTTCAAGATTCAGTTTTTTAAATTTAGCACCGCTTTGGTACCATTGTCGTTGAACACCATGAGCAATTCCTTGTTCAAAATTTGATTCTGAACGCAGCTTCCCGTTTTGCCACCATGTCTTGGTTTTGCCATGCTGTTTTCCATCTTTGTAATTTGATTCAAAACTCAGCGTACCATCCTTAAACCATTTTTTGTAAATACCTTGTTTTATACCGTCCCGGTAAGGAATAGATCCGGCCATATTTTCTTTGTCATAAAGAGATACAGCAACTCCTGTAAATGGTTTGTTATTGTAGTAAACCAATCCTTCATCTGCTCGGAGTTCCAACAAGTCTTCATGAACATGCTTCAGGTGTTCTTCTTTATCTATTGCCAAAGTTTCTTTTTCCTGTTGACAAGAAGAAAGAAAAAACAATAAGAGCACGCACCAACCAATGCTACTGAATTGGGTTAGGTGTTCCTTGATAATCCCCTGGAAAAAGTACATAATACTGATTGAGGTATAATTCATTTTGAATATGATAATGGTATTCTGCTTCGCTGGTATGCTGTGTTGTACTGCTATGCCCTCCCGAAGCATCCAAGTCGGTTGGGTATGTTCCTGTTGCATTGCATTTCCGACCATACAAAAAGAATCCATCTGAGATAATGCCGATTAGCTTGTCATCATCATTTGACCAAGCATGTGGCTCCAGGTGATAGTGGTAACTTTGTGGGCCGGTGTGGGCAGCAGTGTAATCTAGGGACCCGACGGCATTATCCAATGGAATATTTGGCCCTTCTTCGTCATTGTAAATAACGGAACCACTCACCGCTAATCCAATTGGCCCCAAACCCGTTGAGCTTGAACTGGAAGCCCGTACAGGTTTTTGTGGAACGGTTAAGGTATAAGAACCATTGAAATGATCAATATTACCCGGTGCCATTTCTTCATAAGAAGTGACTGTCGGCTCTACATGCAAAGCATGCCCATCTGACCAATAAGGCGAAGTATGGTTGGGCAACCCATCCGTTTCGATTACTACTTCTTCACCATCTAAGTAAATATTGAAACTACCTGTATCAAACTCTGCAAAGGCATTGTGCAAAGTACCACCTGTTTCCGTTGTATCGTCATCGTTATTACAGGCGTTTATTGTGAAACAGCAAAGACACATAGCCAGATAAAACAGCTTATTCTTTAATCGATTCATTTTTAATATAATTTTAGTAATAAAATTTCTAAG
>JAHDGC010000300.1:6027-8324 GCA_020627865.1 Saprospiraceae bacterium
CTAAGATGATCTCTCTGTCCTTAGCTCATTTAAAATACAATTATATATATGAACTTTGAAGCAAGTTTGAAGAGAACTTTTGGGCAAGCTTGTTTTTTAAAACAAAATTTTCATAATATGTTGATTGTCAATATTCTGGTAATTAATTTCATAGTTGAAATTTTTACAAATTTGATGGGCGATCGCCAAGCCCAAACCTGTAGAAGATTCTCCTTGATTCCCCTTTGTAAATCGGAGGAAATAAGTTTCAGGCTCATTGAGTAAAGGTTTCCCGGAGTTGGTAATAGTGCATTTTCGATGCGATAAAGAGATATGAATGGTTCCGCCCACTAAATTGTGTTTGATGGCATTATGAATCAAGTTGTTAAACAGTAAATCCAAAACATGACGATTTGCTTCCAGCTCAAAATTTTCTAAGGTGGTGGTCAATGTTATTTTTTTTAGTTCGGCCAATTCTGAAAAAATAGAGATGGATTGCTCAATTACCTTTTTAACGTCGATAGTTTCACTTGCTTTAAATTCCTTGTTTTCGATTTTGTTAATGAGCAATAGTGTGCGGTTGAGGTTAGAGGCTTTATGTAAGGTTTGTTGAACCTCTTCGATGATTTGGTACTCTTTTTCTTTTAAGTTAGGAGATTGTACAAGGATATCTAACTTGGATTTAATAATAGCAAGTGGGGTTTGTAATTCATGAGCAGCATTTTCTGAGAATTCTTTGAGCCGCTTGTATTCTTCCTGTGATTGTCTTATGAATTCCGTCAAAGTTTCATTTAAAAAATTAAACTCGTCAATGTTTGATGGGCTAAAAGCTTGTGCTTGTTGCTTTGAAATACGGTAGGTTTTCAGTTTATCTAAAGTATCAAAAAATGGGCTAACAATCCGGTGGAACAAAAAACGGTTGCAGAAATAGAGCGTTGTCAGCAGTAATAAAAATAAAAATAAACTATTGAAGAATGAGACCCTTAACAAATCCTTAGGCGAAACAATCCCCTTAGTAAAGCTAATTCTATACCATTGATTTTTGACCCTTACATCTTGAATAATTTTGCTTTTTTTTTTCATTCTAGGTGGACCCAATTTATGCCTTTTCGTTTCAGGGATATAATCAGGGTGAGGAGGTGGTTTATGCCATGTTTTAACTTTTGAAAAAGAAGGGCGGAGATAAGCTACTTCTTGTTCAGCAATTAAATCAATAGATAGATTAGGGTCTTTGGCCAATACCTTCCAGTTTAAACCATTCTTAATTCGTAAGCTTACAATTCTAACATGGTGTTTGAGTTCTTGCTTGTTTTCTCTTTCAAGCAATTGATAGAATAAGACCAATGAAATGACGCTACTTACTAAAGTGCTGATTAAAACATTATAAATGGAAACCTTATTTGCTAATTTCATGAGCCTTCCGTATTAAATTTATAGCCCATTCCGTAAACATTTTGAATGTAGGCTTGTGCCCCAATGCCTAATAATTTTTTTCTTAAATTTTTGATGTGCTGATAAATGAAATCAAAGTGGTCCAAAGCGTCGACATAGTCGCCCCATAGATGTTCTGCAATCGTATTTTTTCCAAGCACCCGGTTTTTATTAGATAAAAAGAAAAGTAAAAGGTCATATTCTTTTTGCGTCAAGACAAGAATTTTATCATGAACCTTGACTTGTTGTGTATTGAGGTCTATGGTAATTTCCTTAAATTCAATTTTATTGTTTCCGGCAAATTGAGTCCTACGGTACAGTGCCATTACCCGAGCCGCGAGTTCTGCCAAATGAAAAGGCTTTGCAAGGTAATCATCAGCCCCCAATTCCAGCCCCAACACTTTATCCTCTAATGAGCCTTTTGCAGTGAGGAGGAGAATGGCAGATTTAGCATTCCGTTTTTTTAGCAAGCGAATTAAATCCAAACCATTTCCTTTGGGCAACATAATATCCAGCAGTACCACATCATATTCAAACCCGGCTAACTTTTGTTGGGCTACATCATAATCACTTGCCATTTCACATATGATCTGCTTATCTGAAAGATATTGGGCAATATCTTTTCTTAAACTATCCTGATCTTCGACTATTAGTACTTTCATAATATAGTAAAAGTAAAAAAAGAGTTTGAAGGAAGTTTGAAGAAGTAGTTTAAATTGTGTTTGTAATGAATTAATTTAAATTTGTAAAGGAGTTAACTGAATGTTAAGCATAAAAAAAGTGATTTGCATTTACCTTGCAAATCACTTTTTTTATCATTTTTTTTTGATGTAAACTACCCCTCTACCAAAGTCCCCACTTTTTCCCCATTAATAATCATCCGAAGA
>JAHDGC010000301.1:0-1403 GCA_020627865.1 Saprospiraceae bacterium
GGATAAATATATAAATGTCTTGTTTGAGTTGTTGCGAGAAACAGTACTCCATAAAAGAAGCTATGATGCGGCTGTTCAAGCAAAATTATATGGAAAAATGTTTCCAGATTCAGAAAAGCCAAAAGCGGTTTTAAACAAACAAGAGCGAAATGTATTGCAAAAAAAAATCGGTGCATTAAAACAGTTGGCAGAGCAATTTTTAATGATTGAGGCGCAGCGGCAAAACCTGAGTCCTAAAGTAGATTTGTTATATCCTGCATTACTGGAGCGTAAACAATCCAAGTTATTTCGCCGGCATAGCAATAAAGACATCAAACAACTCAATCTTGCATCTATACAAGATGCACTTTATTTTGAGCAGCGATATAAAATCGAAGCAGTCATTATGGATTATCTGCACCAAAATGGTCGGTTAATGGAAGAAGATAACCTACAGGATTTAAATCATCATCTTGATCTTTTCTATCTGTTGAAAAAACTAGACTTACAAGTAACGGCGCTTTCGCTACAATGGGTTTCTGGCAAAAAGGATTACGAAATTAATAGCTTAAAAACCATTGATGTATTGTTGGAATTTCCGGCTTATACTGAACATCCACTTGTCCAACTTTACCTAACCAATATCGAATTGTACCAAACACAAAGCCCGCAAACTTATGAGCGTTTATTAGTATTGTTAGATCAACATAGTTCCGTAACGCCTACCCGTTTACGCCAACATTTTTATGCCAATGCGATCAATCACTGCACCCATCAAATGAAATCCGGGCATTTGAATTATATCCACAACATCTTTGCATTATATAAAATCATGCACGAGAAAAACCTGATCATCGAGGAGGATTTTGTACCGATTGGCCGACTCAAAAATATCGTAATCACCGCTTGCAAGGTAGAAGAATTTGAATGGGCAAAACAATTGCTAGAGCAATATCGGAAATCAGTACAGAAAACGGTCAGGGAAAACGTATACCGATTTAACCTGGGTGCCATCGCTTTTTACCAAAAAGATTTTGAAACGGCGCATGAAAAATTCAGCCAAATCGGCCCCATTAATCTGGCCTATGATGTAAATACTAGGGTTTTGATTTTAAAATGCCTCTATGAAAACGGATCAGCATATCATGAACCCACCATGCAGGGGTTTAGAACAATGGAACGTTTTTTTAAAACGCATAAATCGCTTTCGGCTAGGAATAAAAGAGCCTTTAAAAACTTTACCCGCATTTTGATGAACCTGTATCGCATCCGTCATCGGGCGACTAAGATGACTTTGGAACGTATTCGGGAGAAATTAGATCAACAGGATGTGAATAGTGATAAGCGCTGGTTGTTGGAGAAGATTGCAGCGCTGGAAGTAGCGTAAACAGCTTCTAAAAAATAGATACTCTTTTAAAACTTAA
>JAHDGC010000301.1:1503-8306 GCA_020627865.1 Saprospiraceae bacterium
GTTAGATCGCTGCGCTTTTAGATGTTAGATCGCTGCGCTTTTAGATGTTAGATCGTTGGCGCTCTTATAGATCGCTGCGCTCTTAGATCATTCGCTAGCGCTCATTGTTAGACCTTAGACCGCTCGCTTTGCTCGTTGTCAGAAGTCAGACGCAGTATCGGTATGGAATGCTTTATCGGTGTGGGAAGTTGTATTGGGAAAGAGATTGCTACCTGAAATTGGGTATAGATTTCAGATTAGCGGATGTGTAGGGCTTGCATTTCAGAAATATGGATTACCTTTGCGGGATTATTTGAGGTGTTGAGGTATTGAGATTTAGATATTTTTTTGCAAAACTGTAGTTTGATGGAAATTTTTAAAGAATTCACTTTTGACGCTGCTCATTTTTTGCCTAATGTTCCGGATGGGCATAAGTGCAAGAACATGCATGGGCATACCTACCGGATTCGGCTGTATTGTGAAGGGCCAGTTGATCCGCATACGGGATGGGTTGTAGATTTTGCAGTGATTAAAAAAGTTTGGGAACCGATCCACAAAATGTTGGATCATCAATTGTTGAATGAAGTTCCTGGGCTGCACAACTCGACGGCAGAAAATATTTCCATTTGGGTGTGGGATAAACTGAAGAAAGATTTGCCACAGCTCAGCAAGGTGGAACTGTGGGAAACGCCAAGTTGTGGGGTCATTTATTGTGGAAGGTGATTACCTCCCTGCTTGTGGCACGACAGGCAGGGTTCACGCATTCTTGGCTCTTGCGTACTAAGGCAAATTAAATCATAGTAGCCAGTTTCCTTCATAAATCTGAGATAAGTAAGCAAAAGAACAAAGTTAAAAGTACTTAAAGTAAAAGTACGTACTTGCAAATCATATCTGGTTCAAAGTATACTTATGGATGAACAATCATTAATTATTAATGCGGCAACGGTTTCTTTTATTGAGGAAAATTTGGACGCAAATACGGATGATCTTTTGTTGAGAAAAACACCGGAAGGCGTTGACCTAAAACTGGCCATCCGACAAATTAATGGGAAGAAAAAAATTGCAAAAAAAATTCCAAGTTGGTATAAATTTTCTGATGCTAAAAAACATTTGCTCTTCCCTCAAAAATTAGCACTGGAACAATGTTCTTCTGAATATACCGCTCTTTTCAAGGCAGCTATCACCAAAGGAAGCAAATTGTTAGATATGACGGGTGGTTTTGGGGTAGATACTTATTTTTTAGCTAGAAATTTTGATGCTGTTGATTACGTTGAAAGCAACACGGAGCTTTTTAAGATTGTTCAACATAATTTAAAATTGCTCGGCAACACGAACATTCAGTTTCACAATAAGGACAGCCTTGATTTATTGAGACAAAAAAAGCAAAAATACGATTGGATTTATGTTGATCCTTACCGAAGGGATGCTAGTCAAAAGCGTGTTTTCTTTATAGAAGATTGCACACCAGATCTGGTAAAAATACAGGATTTATTGTTGGAAAAATCGGAACAGGTGTTGGTCAAATTTTCGCCAATGCTGGATCTTGAAATTTTGGCAAAAAGTCTACAAAATATCAGCCGTATTTTTATTGTTGCTGTAAAAAATGAATGCAAGGAATTGTTGGTTGTTTTATCAAAAACAACACCTGACATTATTATTGAAGCAGTAGATATTTACCCTGAACAAACGATCTCCTTTAAAGGATTATTTTCAGACAGGAAAGTTGTATATGATGATTACGCTATGCCCGCTGATTATTTGTACGAACCCAACAAGGCCATTCTCAAAGCAGGTCTCCAAGATAAAGTTGCTAAAAATTTTCAATTAAAAAAACTGGCAAGGCACAGTCATTTTTATACAAGTCAAGCATCACATACGGATTTCCTTGGAAGAATTTTTAAGATTAAGAATATTTTCAAACCTAAAATGCTTAACAAGTATCTTCCGGATAAAAAGGCCAATGTTATTGCTCGGAATTTTCCGATGAAAGCTTCAGCTATTTATCAGAAATACAAGATTACGCCTAGTGATAATTTTCATATTATTGCAACGACATTGGAAAAGCAAGAAAAAGTTTTTATTTTGGCGGAAAGGGAGTTAAGTAAAATAAATAACAATAGCATATAAACAACATATAAGGTTCCACTTGCGGTAAGTACATGCGTTTAAACAATGACTATTTTCAAAAAACAAAAACACCTTTTTGACTAATAACATCTAATTAGATATCAGATCGCCCCACTGTCAGATGTCAGACGCGTCCATGCTTATTCTCAGCAGGCTGCCAAATCTATAGCAGAGCAGCATCTGACATCTGATAATGAGCACAAGCGAATGGTCTGTGGTTTAAATCATAAATTACTTTCAAAAAACAAAAACGTCCTTTATTTTAAACTTAGCTACTTATAATAATCCATGTTTCAAAAAAAAGAATTAATCACGAGAAAACGCAAGGCCAAACTGCCGCTTTTCTTTCCGGTTTACCAACCCAAGTCGAACCTCGTTTCTATTGATGATATTAAGGAACATTTCTCCATTGATGGGATGATTGTCAACGGATTCTTTTTATATAAAGATGCGGAAACGAAACGCTTGTTGCTGGAAGAAAAAACCTTACATGAGTACATCGGCTTTGATGGGATTATCATGACAGACTCCGGTGCCTTCCAAGGTTTAAAAAGACCACTGTTTTTGAATAATAAAAAAATCGTAAAATTTCAAGATGCTATCGGGGCAGACATTGTCTCGCCCCTAGATCACATTTCGCCACCAGGAGAAAACCGAACTACTGCTGGGAAGAAATTAAAATCTACCAATAAGCGAATTCGAGAAGCCAAAAAATTGATCGAAAACGGCATGTTGGCAGGGGTACAACAAGGTGGAAAATTTCGGGAGCTGCGCAACGAAAGTACGACCTTCTTGATGGAACTTGGCGTAGAATATATTGCCATAGGCAGCCTTGTTCCCTTCTTTAACAAGAACCATAATCTCGCTTTTGTTAGCAAAATCATTACGGACGCAAGAAACATTATTGGTAACGAAATCCCCATGCATATTTATGGTGCTGGGGATCCTGTAGAACTCCCCTTCTTTGTCGCAATGGGTGCCGATATTTTTGACTCTTCCTCTTACGGGCATTATGCGCTTGGGGGTTGGTACATGACAAAATATGGCGCCTTAAAACTAGAGCGGTCAACCCTGATTAGAGACTATAATTGTTCCTGTAAAATTTGTGTTGGGGAAAAAGATGAATTACTCCAAAAAGTCAGTGATCCTAAAAATCTTGCCTTTCATAATCTTTACACCATCCTACATATCATTAACCAAATTCGAGCAGCATTAGAAGCCGAAAAACTGTATCAGATGTTGCAAGATATTATCAATGTACATCAAAAGTGGTTTCCGGATAGTCAACTCGAATCTTCTTGGGTTGATTCTTTTGAAAAAGGGGGGATGCCGGATACAAAACCGTAGAGAAACAATGCATTTTTTCTCTACGGTTTTGTATTCAAATTAATGAATTAAACAGGTAAAATACCTTTTAAAATATTTAAAAGCTTCGGCAATAAGTGCTATCTTTCCCCCAAAAAGATACTATGGTAAAAATTACAGCAGCAAACCGTCAAATCTGGAAAGACTTCTATAAAACGGCAATGGCTTTCCGAGATATGAAACCCTGGGAATGGATGGATGATTCGGACATTTTTGGGGTACAAGATCCTATCTCCGGAGAAATTGGCTACTGCTGTGTTATGGGAGCTGCAAGGGAAGTTTTCGCCTTAGGTATCTATCTAGGAGAAGAAGGCTTTCATTCTTATTTAAATATTTTGTTCAATGCAGATGGGTTTGAAGACGATATGATTTCGGCGGGTTTAGAACAGAAGATTATAAAAATAGAATTTGTCAACAGCAACGAAATCACGAAGAATGAAAAAGAAAATTATAAAACACTAGGTCTCAAGTTCCGAGGCAAGAACCAGTGGGTTTCTCCACGGCTATTCCTTCCTTCTTATATGCCCAGACCCCTGACGGATGAACAGGCACTCTTTAGCACCCACGTACTTTGGCAAGCTATGGAGGTCGCTGAGCAATTTAAAGAAAACGAAAAATTCCTTTACGAGGATGAAGAAAAAATCATGGTTCGGGTTCCCCAAAAAGTGGGCAATACCTTAAACTGGCAAAATCACTGGCTCGATGAACCAGAAGAGGCAGAAGAGCAACCCAAGCAAGCTATTGATCCTACCATTATTGCAAATTTGAAAGAGCAGCTGCCGGTCAAAGAAGCGGCTCTCTGCTTTAGCTTAGGTTATTTCCCCGGGGGCATTTTAAGTGGCGAGGGAGAATCCCATCCTTTCTTTGCTCGACTTGCCCTCTGGATCAGCTATGGATCGGGGATGATTCTAGGGTTCAATACTTTTTCTCCTAGGGCCTATGATACCGAATTTAATGATTTCATTTTTAATACATTTCAAAATATTGGTTTCATTCCTTCCCAGATTTTAGTCAACTCTCATTATGCTGCCGAGAGTATGGAAGCCATCACACAATCCTTAGGCATAGACCTTATCATGGCTCCAGACATTAAGGAATTTACGGATGCTATAGAGGGATTGAAGAGCATGATGGGCGGCATGTAAACACATTGTTTTATACAAATGTATTGTTAACTGTAGAGTCACGATGCATCGTGGCTCTACAGTTAATAACAAAACAGATCAGCCTAAATATTTCCCTAAGAAACCCAGCATAATCTTGTATACCTCGAAGCGATTTTCCTCATTTCCGAATCCATGACCTTCATCGTACTTTACCATATAAGGTACATCAATTCCCCTAGCCCGAAGCTCCATGACCATTTGATCCGATTCATTAATATGTACCCTAGGGTCGTTCGCCCCCTGAATAACGAACAACGGTGCCGTAATTTTATCGGCATGTAATGCGGGAGACGTTGCTGTCATGTTCTGGGCATCCTCTTCCGGGTGACCAACCATTGTATACATCATTTCAAGGTAAGGCTTCCAATATGGCGGTAAAGTTTTCATAAAACTAAACAGGTTCGAAACCCCGACATAGTCTACCCCACACACATACAAATCTGGTGTAAAGGCAAGTCCCGCCAAGGTAGCATACCCACCATAGCTTCCACCATAAATAGCGATTCTTTTCGGATCGGCAATACCTTGTTGAATTAACCAGTCTACCCCATCCGTAATATCATCCTGCATCTTGCGCCCCCACTGTTTAAAACTAGCCTCCCAGAATGCACGGCCATAGCCTGTGCTGCCCCGAAAATTCATTTGTAACACGGCATAGCCTTGCTGACAGAGTAACTGCACTTCAGGGTTATACCCCCAAACATCCCGATGCCAAGGGCCACCATGCGGGTTGATCACTACAGGTAAATTTTTACTTTCTTTCCCATTAGGCAAACTAAGATAGCCATTGATCTTTAAACCATCCCTAGCTGGATAACTTACCGGTTTCATGCTCGCCATATCAGCCTCATTTAACCAAGGGCTAACGGCTACGATCTCCTCCAATTTATCCGTATTTTTATCATAAAAATAATAAGCCCCCAATGAACGATCGCTATAGGTTCGGATCATGTATTTTGATTCATCCCGACTGGCGTTACTAATAACAATCTCATAACCGGGTAGATTCGTTTCTAGCTTTTTTTGTAAAGCAGCCCGTTCCTCATCCAGAAAATGAAAATGCTTCTTATCCGTTGTATAACTAATGACCGTAAGCACCTTCCGCTTGCGAGAATAAGCCAAAGCACTGACGTCCACTTCTGGATGTTCAAAGATAATTTCACCAACTTCCTTGCCCATATGCATATCAAATTTAGTAATGACCGCCTTATCCCTATTCAAATTAGAAGAGACATACACAACGGGGCCATTATCAAAATCAAAAAACAACACCTCTATACCTTCTCGGAAATCTGTTGTTAGAACTTCTCTGAAATCTTCCGATTCCTTATCCCGATAAAGCAGTGTATTATTTGTTCCACCTTTTATTTTAGAAGCCAGCCGCAATTTCCCTTCATGATCTGTTATCCATTCACTAATAGGTTCTAGCGGATTGTCGTTAACGGCCAATTGTGTAAATGCCCCGGTCTCGATATTCAGTCGATAGGGTTCAAAGAGTTGCGGATTATTTTTATTCATGGAGATAATAATTTCTCCCGGAATATCTTTCAGATCATCAATCACATCAATCTTCACTCCATCAAATGGTGTCAGTTCTTTCATCCCCGAACCATCTATATTTACGGCAAAAAGTTGAAAATTTTCATCTCCTCCGCTATCTTTCCCATAAACAATCCTGTTATCATTTGCCCAAAAATACCAAGCAATATCCCGATCTTCGGTATGGGTAATTTGGGTTGTTTCTGTCGTTCCAATTTTTTGAACAAAGATATTTTGCCTTCTTTTATATGGCCCCATGTAAGAAAAATAGTCTCCACCAGGAGAAAGCAAGTAGCGTGCTTTTTCTGGATTCCGAAAAAAATCTTCTACGGAGTATTTCATATTCTTGCTCCCTTCGGGGACGAGCTTCAGGAGTTCCTCTTGTGGGGTTGGCAAATCGGGATTGCCCGGGAGGGTGTTTGCTTTTGTTGTTGTGTTACTATTTTTCATTATAATTATTTTTGTATAATTTTCTTATGGAATTGGTTAGGACTTGAGTATTTTGTCGAAAGCCCCTGGTTTAGTTCTTGAAATTTTTCTTCAATATAAAACCGGCCCACAAATCGTCATAATATAACATTACGTTGCCGAACCACCTCATACAGCATAATCCCCGTAGCGACAGAG
>JAHDGC010000302.1:0-3886 GCA_020627865.1 Saprospiraceae bacterium
TATGCAATGACTTCTGCCCAGATTATTGCCGAACAGCAATCATGACAATCGAAGTAGGAACCGATGTTCCTTGTGTCACACCGACAATTGTTACCCCAAATAATGATGGTTTCAATGATGAATTTATTGTGCCTTGCCTTGAGATTTATCCCGGAAGTTCTCTAACGGTTTTCAATCGTTGGGGAGATGAGGTTTATGCGGATGATAATTACAGCAATACTTGGCAAGGAACCTATAATGGAGAACCTGTTCAAACCGGAACGTATTTCTACATATTGAAATTGAATGATGGAGATGATACCGTAATCAAAGGATATGTGTTTATTCAACGGTAGGGTGCCGTACATCTTTCGTCATGCATTACATCCCCCTCGTGATGCATGACGATATTTTGTGAATAAATACAAGTTCGTTTTTTTTACTTTAAAAAGTTCTTAGGAAGAATAATATGAGAAAACTATTTTTAGCAATATTGTTATTGGGGGCGTACTTTGTTACAAAAGCACAACAAGATGCCCAGTATACACAGTTTATGTTTAATAAACTAACCTTAAATCCAGCTTATGCTGGTAGTGCGGGTTTTCCGTGTATATCCTGTTTACATAGGAGTCAATGGGTCGGATTTGATGGGGCACCATTGAGTCAGTCTGTTAATTTTCACATGCCTTTCTTATCGAATCGAGTTGGCTTTGGTGTTTCTTTGAATCACGATAGAATTGGGCCTACAGATTCTTGGAGGGGAAGTCTTGTGTATGCATACAGAATGCAGCTGAATAAAAAAAATAATATCAGTTTTGGTTTCAATGGAACCATGAGAAGTTATACCGTTGCTTATGATGAAATAACGGCTATTCATTCTGGAGATAGGGAAGTGCCTATGATGTCAGAAACGAAATATTTACCGAATGTTGGAGTAGGTTTATATTATGAATCTACAAATTATTATATCGGTGTTTCCGTGCCCAGCATATTGCAGGGGAATCTAGAATTTGAAGATGATGGAAACAGCGATTTGTCTACAGAAGCCATGCATGCTTATCTTATGGCTGGGGTGGTGATTCCTTTTTCAAAGACTGTAAAATTAAAACCGGCGATACTGATAAAGTATGTAACGGATGCTCCGTTTGATATGGATATTAATGCCAGCTTCATTTTCTTTGACCGATTCTGGACAGGGCTGAGCTATCGTATGGGTGGGGTGAATAATAGTTTTGGGGAGTCCTTGAGTTTGATAATGATGTATGAATTTAAAAAGGCTTTTAAGATCGGTCTGGCTTATGACTTTTCTTTGTCGAATATCAGGAGAGAACATAGTGGTACCTATGAGGTCACATTAGGATATTGCTTTAAACCCAATGATGAAGGTTTGACCAACCCGAGATTTTTCTAATTATTTTCTTGCTGTAATTCCAAACAAGAAGTCACATAAGAGTATGACAAATTAGGGTGCAGTTAAGTCAATAATAATCCTCCCCCTATCCCCCTCCCGAGGGGGAAATGACCTTTCGGCATTAGAGCGATCTCCCCCTCAGGAGGGGGTGGGGGGAGGATTAGGCAACTAATAATAATTTTTGATTAGGCATTTTAATCCTTGTTTAATTTAGAATTCCTAGATATGTTACATACTCAAATTATATAATATCATATCGTATTAAAATGAAGCAGCTATTAATTTTATTTTTAGGATTTTCTTTGATGATGGTGTCAACTGTCCAAGCACAGAAAGACGAACGCAACCAAGAAAAGGAGTTCAACCAAGAAAGAAAATCCAATCAGAAAAAGACTACCAATAATCAAAGTACTACTAAAGGACTTAATTATGGTTCTGCAATCTCAGCTTATGAAAAAGAAGGGGAGATTACAGAAGTTGGCGTGGTTAAACTAGCGGATGCTTATCGACTTAACCATGATACAGAAAATGCCGAATTATGGTATAAACAGGTTGTTGAAACGAGTAATGTGCCCGATCATTTTTTTTACTATGCACAAGCTTTACAAAGTAACGGAAAATATGAAAAGGCGAAAGAGTATTATTTGCAATATGATGAAATGGTTGGTGGAGATGGTGATAATCGCGGGGCAATGCTCGCTGCTGCTATCGACAGGATGAATGAGTGGAAACATTCCGAAATCGAAATCAAAAATGAATCTGTTTTAAATTCCGAGAAACTAGACTTTAGTCCTGCTTATTATAAAAATGGGATTGTTTTTGTTTCTTCAAGAGGCGTGGAAAAGGGCGATGATCGGAAAGATGTCTGGACGGATGATAATTTTATGGCACTCTTTTTTGCAGAGAGAAACGAATCGGGTGAGGTGGCAGCACCTGAAATTTTTTCGACCAACCTAACTTCTAAATATCACGAAGGGCCGGTTTCTTTTTCCAAAAATGGTAAGCGTATTTTCTTTACCAGAAACCACTATAATTCCGGTAAGCGAAAAAATAACAGCAAGGGAATTATGAAGTTGCAGATTTATACGGCTGCACGGGATGGCGAAGAATGGTCTAACCCAATTGAGTTGAAAATTAATACGGTAGAACATGAAGAATGCCATCCGAGTATTTCTCCTGATGGGACGAAGTTGTTCTTTGCTTCTGACAGACCGGGAGGCTTTGGTGGAATGGATATTTATGTCAGTCATTTTAGACATGGAGAATGGAACGAACCCGTTAATCTTGGATCGAAGGTGAACACGGCCGGCAATGAAGTTTTTCCATTTATCCATGATGATGGAACGCTTTATTTTGCTTCAAATGGCTTGGGTGGACTAGGAGGCCTTGATATATTTTCTACGCAAATTGACGAGCAGGAAGGTGGATGGTTGAAGGCTGAAAATATGGGGACACCTTTTAATTCACCTAAGGATGATTTTGGTTTTATCGTTAATGTGTTAGGCACAGAAGGTTTTTTTTCTTCTGCTAGAGTAAGTGAAAATCAAGATGATATTTTCAGCTTTACGATTCCTAAAGATGAAGAGGCAGCGGAGGAAGAAATGGAAACCAATTTTGCTTTGCAAGATGAGGACGGTAATGCAATCGAAGGGGTGGAAGTAAGTGTTTATGAAAAATTTCCTGAAGGTGTTTTAAAGGAATCGGATTATGGTACAAATGCTAGGGGGGGCATGAAAAAAGGTATTTATGTTTCTGGCAAAGATGGGAATATTAATGCGAAACTCGATCCCAATAAAGATTATACTATAGTCGCTCGGAAAGATGGGCAGGTTATCCAAGAGCAGGAGATCTCTACGCGAGGAAAAAATAGGAAGGATAAACTTCATGTTGATCTTGCTGTCCGGGAAGCTAGTTGTACCAATTTTGTAGGTGTTGTGTTGGATGAGAATAGGAATACCGTTATTCCTTATGCGGAAGTATCAATGCTCAATTTATCTACTCAAAAAGAAGTCGCTGTAAATGCAGATGAAAATGGTCAGTTTTCATTTGATTGTGTGGCTTGTAATTCAGAATATATTTTTAAAGTAGAGCAGGGTGGGTTCCATCCTGCTACTGCTAGTGCTTCTACTGCTGGTGTCCACTGTTCAAGGGATAAAAGTATAAACATTCCTTTGAAAATGTCTAGGGTTTCGTCCGAAGGGCAAACGATGAATTATGCTGCAACGGATGATAGGGAAGGAACCCATTTAGATGGTCAGCATATCGTGAACGGTATGGGAAATGCATCAAATAACGATGAAGATTTTTCACAATGGAATGCGAACACCGGAGGAGAAAGTGTAGCTCAAGAGAATATGGTAGCTGGACTAGTTGCAGCAGATGAGGTTCGGGAGGGTGCTGTTATAGAAGTGCCTAATATTTATTATGATTTTAATAAGTCCTATATCCGGAACGAAGATGCCGCTAAAGAATTGGATAAAATTGTGCAACTCCTGA
>JAHDGC010000302.1:3986-8287 GCA_020627865.1 Saprospiraceae bacterium
TATATCCGGAACGAAGATGCCGCTAAAGAATTGGATAAAATTGTGCAACTCCTGAAAGAATACCCAGAGATGAAAATTGAATTATCTTCTCATACGGATTCTAGAGGATCTGGTACGTACAATAAAAAACTTTCAAAAGAGCGAGCGAGTAAAGCCGTGGCATATCTTGTTGGAGAAGGGATTGATTCTCATAGGTTAATTGCCAAAGGATATGGAGAAGAACGTTTGCGTAATGAATGTGGAGATGGTTCCGAGTGTACCGAAACCGCACACCAGTATAATCGTCGTACTGAAATTAAAATACTATCCGTTGGCGAAACGGGCGTTAGTATAAAATATAATGACAAAGGGCCAGCTAAAGTGGACGAGGCGCCAGAATGGATACAAAATCACAAATAAAAACCATTTTGATCTAAGGTTGATTTTTATTTTTTGATTAAGCGGGGCCCTGCCGAAAGGTGGGGCCTTTTTATTTTAGGTATCATTATTGCAATACAATAATTGTTAATGTGTTAGGCATTGATATCGTGTGATATTTTTTATTTTGCAGTTTCTGGTAAAATTAATTTGAAAAATAGATTTGTTTGCTTACCTTAGACTCCGAATAAATAAATAGAGCATTTGAGCAGATTTCAAACTATTTTTTTACAATATATAAGCTATCATACTATTGAGATTATGTGAATGTTGATTTCAAGTTTTTGAGAAATCGTTATACTTTAAATATGAAAGCAAATAACTGAATACTGTTGAAACCAACATTATGAAATTGTTATAGAACATTCCTTGCATATAATTTCAGCGGTAGACTTATATTAAAAAACATATCTTATGAGCCAAAAAACCTTGTTCGCTCGCCTCGGAGGCATGCCCGCCGTTGAAGCCGCCGTTGATATTTTTTATCAAAAAGTGCTGGCTGATGATTCTATCAAACACTTTTTTGCATCTACAGACATGAAGATGCAACGAAACAAACAAAAGGCTTTTCTTGCCTATGCTTTTGGTGCGCCTTTGCAATATACCGGAAAAGGTATGCAGGAAGCACATTCCAAATTAGTAAAAAATGGTTTGAACGATAGCCATTTTGATGCTGTTATGGGGCATCTCGGTGCGACACTAAAAGAACTCAATGTACCGGATGACCTGATTGGAGAAGCTGCCGCAATAGCCGAAAGTGTTCGGGAGCATGTGCTGGGAAGAGCCGTGAAAGACAAGGCTGCTTAACCCCGCAGCTAATTAACGAATTTTTTTTGTATTAAAAGTTTTCAGAGAAATGAAGAAGGATTTTGTAATGAAATCCTTCCTTTTTTTGTGTAAAAAAAATGATACGATGAAGCTCATTAAAACAGAAGAAGATTATGACAAAGCATTGAAAAGATTGGACAAAATCTTTCATGCAGAACCTAACTCAAGAGAACAAGAGGAACTAGAGCTATTGGTAATGCTCATTGAGAAATATGAAACAGAGAAAGTAGGGCAATTTTCAATCTTCCCATAAATCATCCCATTTTACGCATCCCGCAAAACTTCCAACGGCGATTTCTGAATCACCTCTCTAGTATTTAACATCCCAATCAGTACCGTCATTCCGACAACGAAAAAGAACACAGATAGAATCGGCCACCATTGTATATCAAACGGAAGGTTCAATTGATACTTGGCAATCAAATAACTACCCGCTAAAGATATGATAATCCCCGTAGCGGCAGACAATATTCCCAACAAGGCGTACTCGGTAGCATTGATCCCCAGTATCTGTTTGCGGCTTGCCCCAATTGTTCGTAACAAAACAGCTTCCTTAATCCGTTGATATTTACTCAATAGCAAGGAGCTAATCAAAACAATCAACCCTGTCAAAATACTGAACCCTGCCATGAATTGAATGATGTAAGAAACCTTAGAGACAATATCATTTAAGGTGGTTAGAATCATGCCGAGATCAATAACGGAAACATTGGGAAAGGCTTTCACAACATCATTGCGATAACGAGCAGTGGTTTCCGTATCCGGCGATTTGGTTACCAAAACCTGAAACTGTGGCGCCTCCTCCAAAACGCCTGTCGGGAAGACAATAAAGAACCTAGTTCGCATGGAACGAAAATCTATTTTGCGAAAGCTACTCACATAGGTATTGATCCTAGCCCCTTGCACATTCCAAACCATTTCATCACCCAATTCGATACCCAGTTCTTCAGCATAGCTATCGCCAAGGGAAATAAAAATACTGTCGGAATCTGGCGTATAAGCGCCATGCAATTTTCCATCGACCAGCTTTTCCGATTTGTCCAAAGTGTCCCTGTAGGTGACGCGTGTTTCCCGATTCATGGCCCAACGTCCGATGTTGGCAGTGGTATCCGCTTGCCACTCCGCCTTGGTTCTGCCTTTCCATTCTTCAAGTTTCATGGTAACAATCGGCACCTGCTCCGTCAAAGGCATTTCATATTGTTGGGTGATTTTGGCCACCCCATCTTCCTGCCCATTTTCAATCCCAAAAAGAATCATGTTCGGCTGGTTGCCCGCATCCATTTGTGCCACATTATTCAACAACAATCCTTGTATGATAAAAAGTGTGGTGAGCACTGAAGTCCCCAATCCGATAGAAACCAATAAAGTTTGGGTTTGGTTATTCGGACGATACAGATTGGATAATCCCTGTCGGAAAATAAAGTTTAATTTTCTAGGGAAGAATCTCCGAACCGCCCATACGATAAATAAAGAAACAAAATACAATAACAAAAAAGACACGAGAAGGCCAAGGCCAAAAACAAGCGTGTCCATGACATTGCCGGTCAGTTGCCATAAAAATAATAACACACTGATTGCAATAGCCAGAATCACGATTGCCCGTAAGGGATCTTTGGGTTTAACATCTTCATCAAAAGATGCTCGAAGGGTACGCAGTGGACTAATTTTCCGAACAGCAATCAAAGGCAACAAAGCAAAGAGCATCGTAATGACAGAGCCGATAACGATGCCTTCTAGAATGGCAGTCCAAGATAGCGCTGTAGTTACCTGAAAAGGTAAGAAACTGCCCAATACTTTGGGTAATAAAATTTGTATGAAACTACCCAACACTGTTCCTGCAAGTACGCTGAGGAATCCAAGTGCTGAAATCTGGAAAAAGTAAATCAAAAAAGCATCATTGCCTTTCATGCCCAAACAACGAAAAACGGCTATGGAGGCTAACTTTGTTTTTACATAAATGAAAACACTACTCGCCACACCGATACATCCTAGTAAAAGGGAAACGAGGGCAACGAGATTTAAAAAATAATTTAAAGAATTGAACGCTTCGTTGAGGTTTTCTTTCCGTCCTTCAATCGTTTCCAAACGCATGCTTTGGGCATCAAAAATTTTTCGTTTTTCCTTGCGCCAGCGATCAATTTCAAAATCTTCAGGAACTTTATGATAATAAGCATAATCTACAACACTGCCGACACCCAGTAAATCCGTTTCATGAATATATTGTTGTTCCATGTAAATGGTCGGGGCAAAACTGGAGCCGGCATTGATACTCCCAAAAGCACTTTGCAACCGTCCTCCAATAAGAAAACTCTTTTGCCCAAGCCGTACACTATCCCCAACTTCAAGATTATACTGGAGCATCATCCCATCATCCACCAGAAGTTTTCCTTCTTGCTGATAGGTTTGGGCAGCAGATTCCGGCTCTGTTTTTAGAATGCCATAAAACGGAAAACGCCCCTTCAGGGCCTTGATGCGAACAAATTGGCTGGCATCCTGCTCGGGCAGAAATGCCATAGAGAACAACTCCATTTCGCTTGATCGCTCTCCCGGTAAGGAATCCAGTAAGGTCAACAGCTCCGGTGTTGCCTCCCGATTCCCAGAAACCATTAGGTCTGCTCCCAATAAAGTAGCAGCCTGCCGGTCAACATCTGCTAACAAATTGTAGTTGAAAGAATTGATGGCAACCAATGCCGCAATGCCCAGAACAATGGACGACATAAACATCATCAGTTTTCCCCTGTTTTTACGAGAATCCCGAAGGGCTGTTTTTATTAAGAATTTAAAGTTTGTCATATTTGGATCGCTACGCTTTTAGATTTTAGATCATTCGCTTCGTTCATTGTTAGATGTTAGACCATTCGCTTCGCTCATTGCTAGACCGCTTCGCTTTTAGATGTTAGACGCTTTTTCCGCAAGGGAATGGGTGTACTATTAGGGAGACATCCTCCAATGGGATACCAATCACCAATCACTAACCCACCAATCACTAATCACATTACTCCAACCGTCCGCTCATCCGCAATAATCTTCCCGCCCTTCAACTGAATAATCCGCTC
>JAHDGC010000303.1 GCA_020627865.1 Saprospiraceae bacterium
TTACTTTTCCAAATTATTTCTTCATATTATCTTTTTTTAACTTGATGCACATGAGAGCACCGTCCCCATAATTAACCCATAAGCATTGATATTTCGATTTTTCGTTAAAACCCAAAAAACATATATGAAGCCCGTTTATTATGGAGAAGAAACTTAATAAGGATCAACCACTAGATTATTATTTTCCAATTCCCTTAATCAGTATTATTTTGCTAAACCTTAAAATAACTTTTCATGAGATTATTTCTACTTACTACACTTATCCTATTCTTTAGCCTGAACAGTTTTGCACAAATCCATTCCAATATCCAGATGCCACTGAGTATCAACACACCCGGAGACGCGCCCCACCCTGTAGCTATCCTTGACCTCCAATCTACCAACAAGGGAATTTTAATCCCCAGAATGTCTACCACAGACAGAGATGCCATCCCAGCGCCAATACCTTCCGGCCTTATGGTTTATGTAAACGACGATAGTATTTTTTATTATTACGATGGTAATCTATGGCAACCATTAGGGGGTGATGATCTCGGGAATCATATGGCCAGCCAAGATTTGAACCTGAATGAAAATGACATTATTGATGCCGGAAATGTTACAGCGACATTTTTCTATGGGGATGGCTCTAACCTCGTCAATGTTCCTGGAGATGGCGTGGAAGATGCTGATGCCGATCCGTTAAATGAAATGAACACCAGTTTTGTTCTCGACACAACTGCTCTTTCCCTTACAGATGCCAATGGTACTTTAACTGTTGATTTAGGTGCTTTTGATAATGCCGCTGCAGTCACCAATGCACAGGCTACTGCCGACAATGCGCAAGCTGCTGCTAATATTGCACAAGTCGCTGCTGACTCTGCTCAAACTACGGCTGACATTGCCATAACAATTGCCCAATCCGCATTTAATGAAAGCATATTGTTAAACGGAAACAACCTTGAAGTCACTGATGGAAATGGGACATTAGTAACAGACCTTAGCCCCCTTGATAATGCCACCGCTGCTGCCGATGCTCAAACTGCTGCCGATAACGCACAAATCGCCGCCGATTCCGCCTTAACCACCGCACAATCTGCCTACAATACAAGCATATTGTTAAACGGAACAAACCTCGAAGTAACGGATGGAGATAGCACCATAGTAACAGACCTTGCCAACCTACAAGATACCGATTGGCTCAAGACGGATGGTCAACAAGCTAATTCAATTTCCAACAACATATACACAAACGGCAATGTCGGAATAGGAACAAACAGCCCATCTTTCCCGATTGATGTACGAGGTTCCGGAGGGGAACGCCTTCGAGCCTACTCCACAGATAGCTATTACGCTGGTTATCTTGCCAAGAACAATACCCGCGAATTTTTCATGGGGGTACAAGGAGCCTTTGAAACCAATGATGCTTCCTCCGGTTTTCATATTTATGACAATACTGCCGGCCAACAACGTCTTGTTATTGATAAAGATGGTGACGTTGGGATTAACCAAACTAATCCCAACGCAAGATTACATGTCAATGGAGATGTCAGGATTGTCGATGGCACACAAGGAGTAGGCAAGGTCTTGACTTCTGATGCTAGCGGGTTCGCAAGCTGGCAAATACTAGACATTAATGATGGAGATGCTGACCCACTGAATGAAATCAATATAGGCATGAGTTTCAGTGCTAATACGCTTGCTCTTACAGATTTAGGAAATACCCTGACCGTAGATTTAAGCTCACTTGACAATTCCGCTGCCGTTGCTACCGCCCAAGCCACGGCAGATGCAGGTGCCGGAGATACAGATTCCACCAACGAATTAATCACCGGAGCAACCCTTAATGGCACCGCTCTTGAAATCACCGACAACGGGGGGACAACAGCAGTAGACCTGAGCAGTTTGCAAGATGAAGATTGGAGTTACAATACGGGAACTGGAAACGCCGGGGAAGTTTATCATTTGGGGCAAGCTAGTGTGGGCGTAAATACAGCCGAAGTAAATGGTGCAGCATACCGATTCTTATCGCAAAGAAACAGTACCGATGCGGCAGCGATCATGGGATATAACGGGACTTCTCGCGGATTGCTCGGGGTATGGGATAGTAATTTCACGGATGTAGATTTACCTAGTGTACAATCTGTTGGAGTATTGGGTTACTGCCCTGATTTTTCCAACAATAGTCGTGCAGCCGTTTGCGGTTATGCCGAAAATACACAAGGTGCTGCCTATGGAGGGATGTTCCATGCTGTGGGTGCAAATGCACAACAGAACATTGCGCTTTATGCGAAAGCAGAAAACAGTATTAATGATAATTTTGTCGGTTATTTTATAGGAGACAAAAGTTATTTTAATGGGAATATTGGATTAGGGACAACCAGCCCAACAGACAAGCTACATGCCTCCTCTGGTGATGCCGGAACGAAATTGCGTGTACAAAATACTGGAACAGGTGGCGCAGGATTGGTGGCGCAAAATACACAGGGAGAAATATGCTTAGGGTTACAAAGTTCAACAGACCCGAATCCGGGCAACTTCCAAATTTACGATGTAACGAATAGTTTGCAATTGATGGAAATACAGGATAACCAGCAATTCAAATTTTACGGAGACATTACCGGGAATACGCTTTTGTCCGAAGCACTAAACACCGCTCCACATGGCACACTATCCGGCGGTGAGGGTCTTGTTATGCCCGGCGGCACTTCTGATTACATTGTCAGTGTACAAGATGGAAACGGGCGCATCCAGCACAAATGGAATGCCACTATTGGGACAAACGAGAAGTATATTGTTTCTGGAGAGGATGCTGCTTTCATTGATTTAAATGCTACGGCTGGCGACAACAATACTCCGTGGATAGAGTTTAAACATGCGGATGGAGCTAATGCCGTTGCGGGAGATGCTATTCCGTGGAACACCCATCTGATTATCAATCAAGGAGGAGAAGTTGGTATCAATGAACTCAGTCCAGATGATATGTTGCATGTTACTAGTGCTGGAAATGGGACAAGGGTTCGTGCAGAAAATTCAAGCAATGGTTGGGCCGGTCTTGTGGCTAAAAATACGGTGCGTGAAATCTTCATGGGTGTGCAAGGTGCCTTTGATGCCAACCCTGGAGAGTTTCACATCTATGACAATACAGCTGGCTCTAGGAGGCTTGTTATTGATGCTGCTGGGGAGGTGGGTATCGGCCGAAATAATCCTTCAGTAAGGTTAGATGTAAATGGTTCTGTAAATTGTACTGGTGGCACATGCAGCTCGGATATTCGTTGGAAGAAAGACATTCAACCATTGGAAAATGCCTTGGATAAACTAGATCAGTTGCGTGGGGTTTCTTACAACTGGCGTTCCGATGCTTTTCCTGACAGAGATTTTGAAGATAAGCCTCAAATCGGTATGATTGCCCAAGAAGTAGAAAAGGTATATCCTGACTTGATCCATACGGATAATGAGGGATTCAAGTCGTTGGACTATATGTCGTTTACGGCTGTATTGTTAGAAGCGGTGAAGAGTTTGAAAAAGGAAAATGAAATTCTAAAAAGTAAAATTATTGTTATAGAAAAAGAACAAGAAACGCAGGGAGCTGCAGCATCTGAAATCGAGGCTTTGAGCGCAGAGCTGGAATTGATTAAGAGACAACTAGGATTAGACACAGAAATGCTCGAAAAAGAATAAGGATATTCGGCTCTTAATTGCCATAAAAAAATAAGTGCTTGGACATTATTACTCATTAATGATGTCCAAACACTCATAAATTTACCTGGCCAGCCTCTGCGGTGTAGTACTTGGCTAGTAAATAATAAATGACCATTTCATGAAAACGCTGGTTGGAAACAAATACTCGGTTACACAACATATGGATATAACTGCCCAATAAATCAGGCAATGTCGGATATGCTTGAGATGTCTTCACCATTGGTAGGAGTTGTTCAAAAAATAATTTTAGGGATTGATTTTTTAATCGAAGGATTTCAAAAAATGTAGTCATTTCTTCTCCCTCTCCCTCGAAGTGCAACAAAGACTTTATCGTATCCTGGTGTGTTCTGAATTTTTTATCCAAGCTTTTTTTCATGTTTTTGTCAAAACCAAATTCCCTACAAAAACTTGCCGAAATCGATGTCAATAAATTCTTTTTTTCTTCCATTTGGAAGCCAGCAGCATTCAGCAATATATCAATACCCACTATAGTGTATTGCCACCGAAAGACCTCTCCTATTTCCCCCTCAATCGTACTTAGGAACAACAAAATATTTTCACTATCTATATAAAAATAATGCTCTGCTAATGTCATCGTTTCAGGGCCATAACGATTCATTTCTCGCTTGTAAGTATCCAACTGTAAACGGCTTATGATGTCCTGCTCAACTAAGGGCTGCAAGGTAGTGGCAAACTGCTGCTGTACTGTTCCTAATTTGTTAAGGTCTTTTAGGTGCAAGCGCAACCTAAGGTGATGCTCCGGATCTCCATATCGGATAAAAAACCATTTTTCCAAACAGCCCATTTTCTTTAGATCATCTAAAAAAGGTTTAACATAGTTTGTCAACACTTTATCCGCTATATGAAAACCACAATAGATTTTGAAATATAGCCATTCGCTACCTGGCATGTAAAAAGCTGAATTTCCCGACTGCTGCGGAATATGCCGAACAGGATTTCGCTCGAATGCAGGATTATACAACAAGGCAATTACTTCGTTAGCATAAGCACATCCTGCATGATCTTTGGCAATATTTTCGTATTCGTCAAAAAGAAACTCAGCAAGCACAACTTGTTTTTTGTTTTGTAAAACATCTATAAAACCGTTTAAGGAAGTTTCAATATTGCAATCCACCAGCAGCTTGTTATTTTCTTCTACCAATAAGAAACGATCGGGAATATTACGCTTTGCTCGGAATTGCCTGAATATGTCCTCTTTAGTTGCAGACTTACCCTTAAATGCCTGTTTTAATTCTTGCAAGGTATGTTCTTTAAGATGCCAGTGTGCCTCTTTAAGAATCACATTCCCCAATTTTATCCTTGGAAAAAAATCATAGAGCAAGGATAACTTACCCCAAGCAAATTGAAGTCCCATACAAACTCCTTGTCCTTGCAACGCACACAACAAACCGTAAACGGGCAATGCATTTAAACGATAATCATGCGCATTACTTAATCGGGGAATAAGCTCTTTGCCCATTTTCTTTGACCATAACACCAAGCGCCTTCCCTCTAGAAACAGTTCAAGATCATCAATCGGGAGCTGACACTCAGGAGCAACACTCGGTTGGGCGAGATAGCATATTTCTGAATCCAAAAAACGCGGGTGCTTGAGAATATTTCCAGTTCTAGCCAATGGCAAATGTACTATCTCACATAACAATACCTGCTCATTTTTACTTTTCTCGAAGGCTACAGCGTCTGTTACTATTTGCATAATTTCGGGAGAGTCATGTGCAAACCGTCCTAGCAGATTGATCCCACTACGCCCCCCGACAAATCCGAGTTGAAACATGAGTTTACCATCTTTGTTTCGTCCTAACAATTTTCCTGACACAAAAAAAGTTGGTGGAAAGGAATCACGTTGCCCACCACTACGTAAAAATTTTTCTCGTTCTGCCTGCAAATCAATTTCGCATGCTCCATCATAATAAAACCGCCCTAGTAAACTTTGCAAAAAACGTTCGTGTGCTGTCCATTGAATTTCACTGACAGCTTCCGCCCTTCGCCCCCCAACAACTCCCCTCCCAATCACATTGTTATAAACAGTACTCCTACTTACTGGAAACCCAATCCCTTTCTCAATATCAAGCACATCCACCAACCGTACCCGTTGGCCTTCATAGCGTTCTGAAAATTTTTGAATAAAATCTTCCAATAGGGTATCTTTTCTCGGTGGAAGCAGTTGGTATAGAAACTCAATGGCATGAAGGATATTGCGTTGTAATTTTTTCTCTAAGCTAATAGGCTGATCGGCTACCTTAAAGGTATCTGTTTGGAATAACTTCGAAGTATCAAAGGGCACGCCCAATTTTGCTACTTGCTCCAAGACTCCATCATAGTCTTTTGGCTTATTGATTTTTCTTTGATCCAACTTTCGTAAACAAATTGTTATGCTTCGCAAAGTATTCTTGTATTTTTTCACCACAGGAGTTTGCTCATCCAACCGTTCTAAAACACTTAATATTTGATCCGCATATGCCGGCCCTGTGATCGCCACCTCCAATTCCGAAACTAAAAGCTGAGCCTCCACTAACTCCTCCATAAAGACCATCGCATCATCCAACGTAATTTCATCATCCACCAATAACTCCGCCAATGCTTCCAGACGCGCCCCTGCCTTTGCTTTATTTAAAACAGGCCATAGATACTCCTCAATCACTACTTCATTGAATTGGGGAGTGCGGTTGTTGTATGAATCATAAGTATAAAAAACATACCGTAATCTGCTGTCGCTCCCATAACTACTATTGTTGAGAAAAAATCGAACCTGGCGTTTAATATCCGGCTCCATTTCTAAGTGCTTCCCCAATTGGCAAAGATAGTTCATGTCTAAACGGGTATGCAGTTGCAACTTATCGAATGGAGGAATTTGAAATTGTGTTGCCTCATTCCATACACCTACGCTGCAATTGGCAAACAATCCCAAAGGCGTACATCGGCTATGTGCCCGACTCCAATACTCGAAACAAGCCTGTTTTATTTTATCCATTTCTCGTTTTGGCAGATCAGCATCCACCTGTATTTCTTGCAGTTTTTTCAGCAAATTTGGTGATACCAATAACAATGCATTTTCAAAGGCCGTTCCAAGGAAAGGCCATGCTGATTCAAAATGGGTCAATCCATCTAATGGAAACAACGGGGTGCTAATGACAAGTTTATCAACAAATTGTAGTTTTAGTTTATTCATGTGATTATACCTATATGTTTTCCTTATTGAATTAATGTATCATAATCTTTGGAAGACAAAATTCGTAATATGCTCTAATTAGACACCTTGATTAGTTCGTTGAGTATATCTTATACTTAAACTGTTTCTTGCAATCCCGTATTTTTTGCAACCTTCAATTCTAATATTGCAATCACAACCACAATCATAATTTCGATTACAATATAAGCCCATCCCAAATAGCTTATGACTTCATGATGATAAAATGCCAAGCCAATCGACAATAAACAATACCCTATATTCATAATTGCAATACCTTTCAGGAGTACCCCTAATTTATCCTTTCCTTCCCGGTAACTGTAAAAATCATACACGGCGAAAAGGACGGGCAAAAATGCGAGTAAATACAATGTTTGAACAGGAACACCAAAAATGTGTTCCAACCGCACCAACACCACTCCCAGCATAAAAGCGGATACCAAGGCTCCTACCCCATCTATGAGGAAGAGTTTCCTTGGATTATCCTTAATCTTTTTTATAGTTTGCTTTAGTATCATATCGTTCAATATTTCCTATTAGACAAAATCTAAGATTTTCAATAAAAAAGTATACAACATTTTTTACTTTTGCAAAAAAGAAGAACCCGTAAAAAAAATACTAGGTATAATATGTTCAAGGCACTCCCATACATAAAAACAGGGCTGCCGCACTTGGTTTATACCGAAACAATTATGTTCTTCGTAAAGAACATAAAGCTACTGAAAGTTAAAGAGACAAACAACTTTACCTGTTTATACCATAATGAAAAAACATCTAGACAACATCATTCAGCACATTTCTGTTGAAGATACTAAAGAACACACTCATCCATCAAGTGCCATTTTTAAATTGCTAGAACAAATAGCAATGGAAAAATCACCGGTTATCCCCTCAACAAATCGTCCCAACAACACAATACAAGAGTTTCAATCGTCCCTACAATTGGCTGTTGACCAAATCGTACAACTACTTCCAAAAATAAAATGCAGCATTACCAAAAGAAGTTTAGGGCAAGTGCTAGATACCTCCTACAAACTTTTGTACATAACGGAGCAATTGTTGCCATCTTCGGCAAAAAAAATACCCCATGAACAAGATATGCTTTCCGGAGAAGAATTTACCGTAGTTGCAAAAAAAATCATAAACCAATACCATACGCAGCTAAATACTAGGGAACAAGTTTTTATTACCCCTAAACTTACCAGTAAAGAAAACGCTTTTATCGCAGCATTAAAGACCTATATCTTGGAAAACATAGCGAATACCAAGCTCAATGGAGACACTATAGGCCAACATTTTGGTATAAGCCGTTCTCTGGAGATGAAGTGTTGAGGTAGCCAAGACCTATAATATAGATCGACAAATTCAGTCTTTACAAAACTTATATGTAA
>JAHDGC010000304.1 GCA_020627865.1 Saprospiraceae bacterium
AAGAATATAACTTTAAAAGTAAAGGAAAAATCAGAAGATGGTAGTATCAAGAAAATTAACTTTCGGAATTAATGGGTTTTGAATATGAAATCCCAAATACCCATGGTAACCCCATTAAGTTTTTCTTAGGAAATGGAAAAATTGGGCTTAGCAATGATGTTGATACGTTACTTACAAATGACATGAGCAATTTGCAATTACTGTGTGGTTATTGTAACTCGGAGTAAGGTTGATAAAATTTACTAAGGGCTGTTTAAATTTTCGATATATCAACATGTTATATGGAATTTCAATTCAAATCGAATATAGATAAATTTTGGTTCATCTTCATAATAAGCGGGATTCATATATGGTTTTATCATCTTTAACTAAAATTCCAAATATCAATGCTCCTGGAACGGCCATGGAGACGGTGCGCTGCACCTTAATTTAATGCTGCTTTATTCTTCTTACAAACTGTGCCGCTCCTCCGGAGCTATGTGAGGGATGTAGTTCCGGTTCCATTGGTAGGAAAAATCAAAGGGAATAAGGTTGAGGGGGACATCGTACCGGCACCATTTGTCATCCACCTGATTTTTATGAAGAGTCATTTATATTCAAATTGAATTTTACAATATATTATCTTCGTGCAATATGGAGGTGAACCTAAATTTTACGATGACTGATTGATTTTCCTATATTTATGACAATCCAAATTTTTCTTAACTGGACACTACTGTATTGTTTTAATTTTTTACTTGATATTTTATCCCCAAAACTTATCTTCTCGGCCTATTCCCCCGAATAAAATTAGAAGGGTCTAAAAAGCCGAACTGATCTTGCGAATAACCCGGCCCTAATGCCATGTTGATAAAACTCCGCAATTCAAGGTGAAGGTGTGCCATATACATGCCATCTCCGGTGCCGATAGAACCGATGCGTTCTCCTCTACGAACGAAATCCCCAGGCTGTATCATGTAGTTTTGCAGGTGAGCATAAACGGATTCCACATAATCATGCTCTTGGCTATTCGGAACCTTATGGATAACCCTGACGATATTGCCCCAGCCACAACAAACATTCTCGGCAGAGGTAACAATCCCATTTGCGATGCTATACACAGGGTCACCAAGGTCAGTATTCCCACCACCGAGGCCATTCCAGTCTTCTCCTAGATGGAATCGTTGCCCGAAATTCAGGGCTTTCTTATAATTGCGACCATCCGGTTTTCCGACGGGGAAGTCGAAACCATCCGAGATAAATTGTCCATGTATGGCAAAAATACTATCGAGTTGCTCCTCGGGTAACGTGATGGGTTTAAAACTCTTCGTTTTCTTAGGCTTGGGAGGCTTCACTTTCTCTTCAATGATGTTTCTCCTTTTGGTGGTTTGCTTTACCGGAACAGGGAGATTCACTTTTGCCGCTATTTTGCTTCCAAAATCTTCCTGAATTGTGGTAGTTTCGTCAAAATTGCAAGCCTGTATAATACAGCATATTAATAGTAATCCTAAGAGTCTCATTCTGATGTTCAATTGTCTTTGTCATGTCGTAATACTTACGACGTTCTTAAATATTTAGTATATTCTTATTTGTTTTTTTGTAATCCTAAATTACAGCGATTTATCCTAAATTTCATACAAATCTAGCAAATTTAATATTTGCGGCTGCTGTTCTATCAAAAAAAAGAAAAAGTTTATACAATTTTTATGTTCACTATACATTATATATACGATATTTTACGAAGTAGGGTTCCTGTGTTGTTTGGAGATTTTGCGATAAGGGAAAATTTTAATCTTATCCCTTGACAAGTACTAAACTTTTTCCAATTACATCATAAGAATCTCACATAATATTTATATTTTTGTAATTGCAATTAATGAAGATTCCACACGAATTAAAGCTTAATATAGAACACCATTTTCAAGAACCGATTGCCGCTTCCCCGTTTTGAGCGCAATATCCCTTAACATAATGTCGTAGGGCTGTATGGTTGTAATATTTACGACTGCTTCCAGCGCTATTACAGTTAGACCGAGATGTATTTGCTCGTTACCATGATATATCATAAGATCAACAAAACCGTTTTTTGCCCGCCCTCCAAAACAAAGGTCACTTTGTTTCGCTTGCTCCTGCTTTTCATTTTTTTTTCCCATGCCGCTGTTTCGACTGCACAAGATTGTATCTGCACCAATTGCCCCGGTATCATTGAGGCCAATACGACCACCGTCTTTGAATTTGAAGTCAGTGGTGCCATTTTTGGAGACCTTACCCCACCACAGGGTGTTACCCAGATTAATGTGCATTTTATGCATGAAAATATCACTTATGTCAATATGTATGTGGTATCTCCAGCAGGGAATCAGGTGCAAATTATTGGTGATGCTGGTCCCGGCCCAATCATTTCGACAGGAGGGGCAATGTGGAATATCAGTTTTGTATCTTGTATGGATGGTGCTAGCCCAGATCCCGGTTATAGTGACCAATGGACGAATGATGATACTTGGATTACATTCGGGGATTATTCTGGGGATTATTTGCCTGCTGGTTTGTGCTTGGAAAATTTTAATAATAATACTGCCGTAAATGGTACTTGGCAGCTCGTCGTAGAATCTGACCATCCGCTTTTTGAGGGGCAAATTATCGACTTTTCCATAGATTTTAATATTGATGCTGGGCTGGATTGTTGTCGGGCAGATGCCGGAGATTTGTCCGAGGTCATGGATCAGTCTTTTTGTTTGGGAGAGGCAGGTTTGGCCTTGGATATTGAGCCGGATTATCCTATCGGGCAAGATCCCGATCCCGAACTTTTTGGCTATCTCTATGTCGTTTCCGAAAATGGTATCGTTGTCGCTTATGAAGCCATACCCGATTTTTCTAATTATCCTTCTGGTACTTATCAGGTTTGCGGTATGGCCTATGAATTGACAGAAATCAACAATATTCCGCAACCAAATGGTGTGCTTACCCTCAATGATTTGTTGATCCAACTGAACATGGCGCCTCGGCCTTATTGCGCGGACATCGGAGATTGCTTTGAACTCATCATCCAAGATGCCGCTGCCATAACCTTAACATCGCAAAATGATACCTCGGTCTGCAATGTTTTTGTATTCCCAACGATTGCAGGAGAAAACCTGACCAATAATGCGGCCTATTACACCAATGCGGCTGCGTCAGGCATGATGTTTTCCCCAGATGATAGCCTTTTTGTCTCCGATACCATATTTATTTATGATACCAATGGCGCTTGCGAAGACCAAGATACTTTTATCGTAACGGTTTTACCACAACCTCTGATTGATATTCGAGAGGATACCATAGTTTGTGATACTTTTATTTTTCCAGAGATTACAGGAATCAACCTGACGGATTCCGTTGCATATTATTTACAGCCTAATGGACAAGGCACTGCTTTCCTCGCTGGCAATATCCTCACACAAGATACTTTAATTTACATTTATGACAAGGCAGATGACTGCTTTGACGAAACCAGTTTTTACCTGGATGTTTACGAATCAGTTTTTGTGACCATTGTGGATACAGTTTGTTATGATGATACCCTTTGGGTAAACAATATGCCTTACCATCAGGGTAATCCAGTAGGGGAGGAACTGCTAATGAGCAACTTGCCCGGTGCTTGTGATAGTACGGTTTTCATTCAACTGGATTTTTTTCCACTGGATACTTTCTTTGTTGAAGATGATTTATGTGTTGGGGATAGTATAGAAATTGGCGGTGTTTTTTTTGATGCAAATAGCTCCGAAGGATTGATCGTGCTGGAAAATGAAAATGAGAACAATTGTGATAGTTTTATCCAAGTTACTTTAAATATTCTTACGCCCACGATAGTTGCTATAGATACAACACTGTGCTTGGAGGATAATTTTGATTTTAATAATATTATCTATGATATAGAAAACCCGTCGGGGGTGGATACGCTTCAAGGAGCTGCTTTCAACGGTTGTGATAGTATTGTGAGTGTTAATCTCTCTTTTTTTGAAAGGGATACTGCTTCCTTACAGGAGACGATTTGCCCCGGAGCATCTTTTGAGTTGGGAGGGGATATTTATGATGAAAACAACTTGATGGATACCACCATCTTGTATGGTGCGGGTTGGCAAGGTTGTGATTCTGTTGTCATTGTGGAAATAGATTTTTATGAAGAAAGCCTTTATACTTACGAAGATACCATTTGTGCAACGGATAGTATGCTGATCAACAACACTTATTATTCTGTTGCTAATCCTATTGGCAAAGATACGCTTTTGGGTGCTTCTTATCATGGTTGTGACAGTATCATTTGTGTGAACTTGAGCTTTTTTGAGGTCGATACTTTGTTTCAAACGGATACCTTGTGTTTCGGAGGCAATTTGTTAGTTCAGGGGGTGATTTTTGATGCCAATACGCCCATGGGTTCCATTGTTTTAGCCGGAGCGGGTTGGCAAGGTTGTGATTCTGTTATTGTGGTTGATTTGCATTTTTATGAAGAAAGCCTTAATGTTTATCTGGATACCATTTGTGCGACAGATACTGTTTCTATAAATAATGTTCCCTATTTTTATGATAATCCAACAGGAATAGAAGTGCTGTCGGATGCTTCTTCTCAAGGTTGCGATAGCATCATCTTTGTAGAACTTAGCTTTTTTGAGGTCGATACTTTGTTCTATGCAGATACTTTATGTTTCGGAGATAGCTTGTTGGTGGGAGGCGAAATTTATGATGAAAATAATGCAACAGATACCCTTGTTTTGTCGGATGCCAGTTGGCAAGGTTGCGATTCTGTTATCGTGGTGGCACTGGATTTTTATGAAGAAAGTTTGTACAACTATGAAGATACCATTTGCTTGACAGATACGATTACCATAAACGGTATCCCTTATTTTTATGAAAACCCCACAGGCAACGATACGCTTTTTAATGGTTCCTATCAGGGCTGCGATAGTATCATATCCATAACATTGAGTTTTCTTGAAGTTGATACACTTTTCTATTCGGATACTTTATGTTTGGGAGATGCCGTTGTTGTGGGCAATGATGTTTATGATGCGGCTAATCCGACGGATACCACTATTTTATTTGGTGCCAGTTGGCAAGGTTGTGATTCTATCGTGGTAGTTGATCTTTCTTTTTATGGAGAAAGTATTTATACCTATGAGGATACCATTTGTCCGACGGATACGGTTCACTTAAATGGTGTGCTTTATTTTTATGAAAACAATATTGGTAAAGATACCCTCTTTGGTGCCGCTGCTAATGGTTGCGACAGTATCATTTGTGTCAACTTGAGCTTTTTCGAGGTCGATACTTTGTTCTATACCGATACTTTATGTTTCGGAGACAGTTTGTTAATTGTAGAAGCCGTTTTTAATGAAAATCATCCAACAGATACCATTATTTTAGAAGGAGCCAATTGGCAAGGTTGTGATTCCGTTGTCGTAATTGCGCTTGATTTTTATGAACAAAGTCTTTATACTTATACAGATACCATTTGCCCGACGGATACGGTTGTACTAAATGGCGCTTCTTATTTTTATGGAAATCCTATCGGAAAAGATACCCTTTTTAATGCTGCCTCCAATGGCTGCGATAGCATCATTTGTGTCAACCTGAGTTTTTTCGAAGTCGATACTTTATTCCATGAAGATGTCTTGTGCGCAGGTGGAATTTATACAGTGGGCAATGATACTTATGATGAAAATACACCTTCTGGAACAACGGTGCTCCCAAGTGGAAGTTATCAGGGCTGCGATTCTGTAGTTGTCGTAAATTTAGCATTTTCTGAAGATATTGAAATCCGTATAGATACTGCCGTCTGTTCCGGAGACAGTGTTTTGATCAATAATTTCTGGTACACCGGAGCCAATACACCCGATACGATATCCTTATCGGAAGAAATAGGTACTTGTGATACGACTTTGATTATAACCGTAACTACAATTGCAGATTCCTTATTGATAGCAACAATAGATACTGTGCTTTGTTTCGGAGATAGTTTGATGGTCGATGGCAATATCTACAACACAGCTATATCGGATACGATTATTTTGCCGAGTGCCAGCTGGCAAGGTTGTGATTCTATTGTTATTTTAGATGTAGGTTTTTATGACGAAAGTCTTTACAACTATGAAGATACCATTTGCTTGACGGATACGGTCACGATAAATGGTATTCCTTATTTTTATGAAAATCCCACAGGTAACGACACGCTTTTTAATGGTTCCTATCACGGTTGCGACAGTATTATTGTTGTAACATTAAGTTTCCTTGAAGTGGATACACTTTTTTATTTGGATACTTTATGCTTTGGAGATAGTTTGTTATTGCAGGGAAATGTTTTTGATGAAAATCGCCCAATGGATACCATTGTCTTAGGAGGAGCGAGTTGGCAAGGCTGCGATTCTGTCATTGTGGTAGATTTGAATTTTTATGAACAAAGTGTTTACACCTATGAAGATGCCATTTGCCAGGCAGATACGGTTGAGCTAAATGGTGTTTCTTATTTTTATGAAAATCCTATCGGGAAAGATACCCTTTTTAATGCAGCTTCCAATGGTTGCGACAGTATTATTTGTGTCAACCTGAGCTTCTTCGAGGTCGATACTTTGTTCTACAGGGATACTTTATGTTTCGGAGACAGTTTGCTTGTTGGAGAAGATGTCTTTGATACAAACAATCCGACGGATACCATTATTTTAGCAGGAGCAACTGGACAAGGTTGTGATTCCGTTATCGTAATCGCGATTGATTTTTATGAACAAAGTCTTTATGCTTACGAAGATACGATTTGCCTGACGGATACGGTTGAACTAAATGGCGTGTCCTATTTTTATGAAAATCCTGTCGGAAAAGATACCCTTTTTAATGCATCTTCCAATGGTTGCGATAGTATCATTTGTATCAACCTGAGTTTCTTCGAGACGGATACTTTATTCTACATGGATACTTTGTGTTCTGGTGGGAATTTGTCGATAGGTGGAAATCTTTATGATGAAAATAACCCCGTGGATACCCTTGTTTTGGATGGAGCGAGCTGGCAAGGTTGTGATTCTACAATAATCGTGTCCTTAAGTTTTTCGGATTCAATCATCCAAGTATTGGATACGACGATTTGTGATGGGGCTTGTTTTTTCTATGAGGGAACCTGCTATACGGCAGACAATACCCCCGATACGATATTCCTAACGGGCGGTACTTGTGACACGAGTTTAATCATAACCGTGAGTCATCATGAGGTGCTGGAAGAAATTATTGATACTGTACTATGCTTCGGAGATAGTTTGTTAGTAGGGGGAGATATTTATGGAGCCAATAATTCATCAGGCATAACCATTGTAACAGAAAATACCTCGACAGGCTGTGATTCTACGGTCGTAGTATTCGTTGATTTTGCGGATTCCGTTGTGCAAGTATTGGACACAATGGTCTGTGCTGGAGCTTGTTTCCTCTACAATGAAATATGCTATACCGAAGTCAATACGCCAGATACGGTATTGTTAGCAGGTGATGTGTGCGATACAACTTTGATTATCAATGTCAGTCATCATGAAGAATTGACAAGTATTATAGATACGGTACTTTCTCTAGGGGACAGTTTGGTGGTAGGGACAGATGTTTATGATGAAAGTAATTTGCAAGGCATAACAATTATAACAGAAGGTACCTCTACGGGTTGTGATTCTACGGTAGTGGTAATTGTGAATTACGCTACTGTTTTTGTAGAAGTATTGGATACGATGATTTGTTCGAGTGCTTGTTTTTTCTATGATGAAATTTGCTACACAGCATCTAATACACCAGATACGCTATTGCTGTCAGGTGACGTTAGTGATACAAGTTTGATTATAATAGTAAGTGAATATGAAGAGATAAGGGATACGATCATGACAACTTTATGTCTCGGCGACAGTTTGTTAGTCGGGAGCGATGTTTATAATGAAAATAATCCACAAGGCACGACAATCATAACGGAAAATACCTCCACAGGTTGTGACTCTACCGTGTTTGTCTCCTTGATTTTTGATGATGCCGTGATGCAAGTTTTGGATACAACGGTCTGCGCGGGAAGCTGTTTTTTCTATGATACAATTTGCTATACGGAAGCCAATACGCCAGACACGATTTTGCTATCCTCCGGTACCTGCGATACCAATTTAATCATAAGGGTAAGCCATTACGATGAATTGACGGATACGATCATGACAACTTTATGTCTCGGCGACAGTTTGTTGGTTGGAAGCGATGTTTATAATGAAAATAATCCACAAGGCACGACAATCATAACGGAAAATA
>JAHDGC010000305.1 GCA_020627865.1 Saprospiraceae bacterium
GCTTTTAGATGTTAGATTTAGACTCATTTTTCAGTCAATAATGCCACCTGTTCCGCCATTGCAACCGTCGATGAAAGCATTAAACTCCGAGCCTAATTCAACCGTAAAGCCCGGCAGCAAGGTGATTTCGATAGCGGAATCGTAATCCACCTGAATTGGATTAGAGGAACCGATATGCTGGGATGAGGAGATCGCACCATTGGTTTCATAATCGGTTGTTACATTCAAAAATCCCATCAAGGGAGGCGAGGAACCGGAAAGGCTGCTGCCTGCATAATCCGCTGGGCAATCCGTTGTAGGAGCTTCTACGGCGAACCAAGCATCAAGGCCTCCACTAGTATTTTGCTGTATTGGATTATTGGTAAAAAGTTGCAACTCTGTATCTCCCGCAAATACGTAACTATCTTGTTGTCCTAAAGCAATGGCACGAGCATCTCCATTGGTCAATCTTATACAAATATCCCTGCTGGAAAAATCTGCACTCAACTTCAGTAGAAATGCCCCACCCTGATAATATCCCGGCAAGTGCTCCAGATTAATCGGGATACCGGAAGCAGAACGACCTACCAAGAAAACTTCCCCTGCGGCATTGGCGGCAATGTTACCATTTTTTGTTCGGACAGTGTTGGCAGCAGTGTTAGAAAGGCGGGCACAAAATTGCTGGGTCTTCATGATCTGCCCAGTTCCGGGATCGAAGCGACCAATAACGGCCTTGGGTTCCGTATTGGAATTGTAAAATTCGGAATAAGCATCTCCCCCGACAATGGGGTTTGGCGTGGTAATGGAAAAAGGATCATAGCGGAAACAGTGGTTGCCACCATCTGCCTCGAAGACCGCATATAGTAAACCATCTTGCCCGATGGCACAACGTGCGCCCCGTGCATCTGCCATGTTATTTTCTGGCAAATTCAACCACCTTGGAGAAGTATCATCGTCATCCCAATCGTAGGCATTGAATTTAAGATTGCCCAAATAATCTTTCCCCTTCATGGCAGGAATATCAACGGGTAAGACCGCACCTGTTCCGTCATTGGTAAAAACATTTTTATAGCCGATTGAAATCACCGTTCCACTCGCTTCATCAATACAAACATCTACCGTATAGGTCGTAGCACCTCCAGTTGTACTCAACTCCGTTCCTGATGGATCAAATGTCCGAACTTGAGCTTCTAGTAGTTGGATGTCATCATAATCCGACTTATCGTCCAACAATATAGCTGCATATCCAGTAGCACCCGCATCAACCCGATGGACATTCAAACCATAGGTTTTTGCATAATCCACCATTGCCGCATCAGGCGTTAATCTTAAGAAACCATTCGCTCCGGCTGCGACATATAATCGTCCAGTAGCATCGTTGGCCAAATCGACCACTTTCGTGGCAACAACCGTTGCAGATAAGACCATAGTCCCGTCAGGATTCAACCTCAAAATAGTACCTTGATCTGTTGCATTTGCCCCATTGAGAAAAGTTGGTGTTATACCCGATGGCAATGCGGAAAGATTAGCCGCCAAGACAACCGTGCCATCAGGTTGAATGACCGCACCTCGGATATCGTCCGTTCCCGCACCTCCTAAGTAAGAAGCGTTTCTATTTTCTGGAACGACGTTCACCGACAAAGGAAAAGAGGAATTGGCAAAATTTTCATTATCTGTCACCAATCCCGTGAGATCAAAATCTCCAACGGGGAGATCATTCCAAGTCGTTGCAAATGGATTGTTATCAGAAGCCGCAACAGTTATTCCATTGGCTTGATAATCGACCCCGACAACATTACCATCATTATCAAAAGGAGCACAGTTAAAATTAAAATCAGCACCTTCGGCAATAACCGTCGTACCATCATATTGGATCGTAGATAATGCACCTTCATTGTGTGTACCAGAAAGTTTGACTTCATCCAGTAAAATTTTTCGATAGCCTGTACCTGATGTATTGTAAAAAATCAAATAATGTGCACCAGATGTTAAAACATTGAAATTAACGGTTTGCAAAACAAGGTAATCTGCATCACTATCAATATCAACGGTTAGCAAATCTGTCGCTCCTGCCAGGTCAGGTTGCGTATTGATGGCGGCTGTCATTTGTCTACCACTCCCTTGGGCGTCTACTCTGAAGTCGAGAGTATAATTTTCTCCTGTAAATAACTGAATCGCTGGCGATGCCAGAAAGTCCTCTTCCACGAGGTTAAATCCGAAAGCAGCAGTGGAGCTGTTGTAGCCACTATTACTTAATTGCCAACCGCCGGCATAAGTCCAAAAATCGGTTTGGCTATCAAAATCAAAAAGGACTTGATCTGCCGAACCCGAGGCTTGATTTACGGTTATTGTTTGGGTGCTACTCGTGGTTGCATTTCCTCTATTGTCGTAAGCGATGGCATAAAGTTGATAAGTGCCCGGTTGCACCATTGGCCAAGAGTAATCAAATGGAGCAGCTGTTGTTGTCGTTTCCAAAGCACCATTGATGTAATAATCTACCGCACTAATGGAACCATCCGCATCTTGAGCATCAACTTCCAACAGTATATTTTCATCCTGATTAAAAGTGGCATTATCTGTCGGATTCAGCCATGAGATGGTTGGGTAAATCGTCGGTTCTATAACAATATTATCCAAATAGGAAAATACGTAACTCGGGCCTTCTGCCTCGATAACCAGGTGGTAATTTCCGGAGGTATTGAGTGTAAAATTCAAACTATGGTTGACCCAATCCGAAGTCATGGTTGCCGCTCCGATATTGATGCCGCCAACATCAATTGTCGGCAAATCACTCAGGGTTACCTTAAAAATTCTGGCGCTACCACTACTGGCTTTTTTCCCATCAAAGGCCAAGGTGTATGCCACATTTTCCATCAGGGCAATTTCGGACGAAATGACATAATTACCATCAGGCGTATATTTGCAACGCAATCCTCCAGACATGTCAGTTCCCTGATCGCTGTACCATTGCCATGCATTACCACCGCCTACCGTGGAGAGCATCCAGTTGTTGGCGCCAGCATTGAAATCTTCTGAGAAAATATTGTTAGAAAAAGATGTTTTTCCAATCAAAAAGGTCAGAACAATGAGCAATAAATGTTTAGGAGATGTTATTTTCATATCACAAGAGTTGTGCATAAGCATTGTATATCATATGCTCATAACAAATTGTGTTTAAAAATGTTTTCTGATCTCCTAATTATACGTTTTTTAGTTTGGGTCTTTGACAATTTTTGTACTTCTAACGTTCCAGCCATTTTATGACTGGCAATGGCATGCCGTTCCTACGGAACTCATACCTATGCAATACGCCTTTGGGCGTTTATCTTTTGCAAAAATTTTCAAACACCTGTTTGGAGAAATCTAAGGTACAACTTGAAGCTGTACCTTAGATTCAATCCCACTTATTTTTACGAATTCACTGCTTAACCTGCCTGATTGTGCCACGCAGACAAGTTAGCCGTTTAGTATAGTTATCAATTCCCTCCACAATCCTCAATCTCAATCAAAAGCTCCGCACCAAGCTCCACGGTAAATCCAGCCTCCAAAAGCACCTCCTGCCCTGCTTTAAATTCGACACTATTACCGGCAGGGATAATCGCCTTCGAATCCAGTATTTTACTGGCATTATACAAACCATTGGCCAAGCCACCAACCGGCGTTAAATAATCTGGGCATGCACTTCCGCACAATAAATTTCCGGCGGCATCATAAATCGGCATAGCACCACTAATTTGTATTGGGATGACCTTGCTCAATCCATCATTATCAGATACCGTAACGGAATATAACCCTGAAACCAAATCGCTCACTTGAGCAGTAGTTGCGCCATTGCTCCATGCATAACTATAAGGAGCTACACCGCTGGAAGGTATGACTTCAGCTTGCCCTAGGCTATTACATTGCTCATGGGTTATATTTATCGAAACCGATAAATCAGGAACTCCACCAAAGCCACCATAGGCACTATAAATGGTATTACCCCCTACAGCTGTCAACACGCCTTCATGCTCCCACACACCAGTGGAACTCATTATATTTCCGTTGGCTACATTTAAGGCATAAATACCACCGCCCGGAATATCATCTTCTATAATGATGAATTCTACCAACGCACCATTGATGGTGTGGTTGACTTTATCTGTCCGGCTCAAGGCGATATCCAGCCTTTTTTGTGCATCCATATATTGATCAAAAGATACATCTGGTTGAAGCGATGAACCGACGGTATTCACCATAACACTGCTTATACTTGGTATTTGACTGAGGTCGATACTACAGGAAAAACCATGCATGCTTATGGGTAGATTCAGGGAAGATGTTGCAAATAAAGCAAAGGTTTTGGTCGTCGTATTACCCGAAGGGATGCTACTCAATAGTTCTAAGCTGAACGTTATCGGACTGCTGCCAATCGCTTGAGGCACTATCGTGTGTGTATTGTCATAATTTTGAACCAATGCTTGTAAATCGTCATTGTCAATAATGCCATTTCCGTTGCCATCTTGGTGTTTGCCATTGATGCCATTGACTTCGTTTTCCCAGTCTGGGCATGCTTGTGCTGTCCAATCCATCGTTGCATTTGGGCGGACATTTCCGGTAATGCCTTCGGCTATGGCCCAATATAATAGGTCTGAGATTTCGGCGGTTCCGTCGTTGTTGAAATCGCCGGGCCAGACGGGTGTATCTATGCATGCTCCCGCCCCGTTATTGCAGAAATCTTCCCAAGGGGCATCGAAGTTGTTGCCGTCACTGATTCTGTGATTTGTATTATAAGTTAATTGATTGCAAAGACTTGCAAGATCGGAATTGTAACAACCACTCAATTGATTATTATAAAGATATAGGCTAGTCAAATTTGTCAGATCAATCAAAAATAGAGGAATTTGACCATTAAGTTGATTATTATAAAGATGCAGGTGTTTCAAACTCGCCAAAGAACCCAGCCCTGACGGAATAAGTCCACTCAATTGGTTGTCATGCAAATACAAATAATTCAAACTTCCCATACCACCTAAATCCGGAGGAATAGGCCCACTTAGTTGATTATCATGTAGCCAAAGCGAAGTCAAATTCATGAGATTGCCCAGGCTTGCTGGAATGGCACCACTTAATTGATTCTTGTCTATGAATAATTTCTTCAAATTTAACAAATCACCTAAATCCGCTGGGATAGAACCTGTTAAGTCATTACTACCAAGCCATAGATCATTCAAATTTGATAAATTTCCTAAGCTCGTAGGGATTGATCCACTTAGCAGATTATTTGTAATCAATAAATGATTTAAATTCGATAAATCCCCTAAGCTTGAGGGAATAGATCCGCTTAATTGGTTATTACTGAGAAGTAAATAAGTCAAATTTGTTAAATTCCCCAAGCTCGAAGGAATGGATCCAGTCAACTCGTTGTTTGATAAATATAGATTTGTTAATTGGCTTAAATTTCCTATTTCTTGAGGGATTGTTCCAACTAAATTATTACCAGATGGACTGCCTCCTACACTACAACTAGCCCCTCCGTCCAAATCTAAACAAGTCACACAACCCTCCACATTCACCGTTACTCCATGCCAAGTGCCTAAATCCGTTCCATTCGGTGGTGTAGGATTCACATTAAAAACAGCAGCAGTCGGCCAGCCGGTATTATTCGTCCAATTATCCCCATCCGTGCTAAGGTATAGTGCTCTTAAAGCAATATAGTCATCGGTCGTACAATCCATAGGCGGCGTACAGGCTCCCGCTCCACTATTACAAAAGGCAGCAAAGTCGCCTCCTCCGGGCAACCCTAGATTATTAGAAAAACTGTAATTGATGTTACAAAAAACAGTCAACTCCTCCGGGAAACAACCAGAAAGATCATTATTATTCAGGTACAGCCTGTCCAAACCTGTGAGGTTGCCGAGTGTGGCTGGAATTGAACCCGTCAAATTATTTTTTTGAAGATACAACCTTAACAGATTGCTCAAGTTTCCGAGGCTTTCCGGAATCATGCCGGACAGGTTATTATCGGATAAATAAAGCTGAGAAAGATTTTGTAAATTTCCGATGTTTGCAGAAATGCTTCCCGTAAAATTATTGTTATTCAAATAAAGATTCGTAAGGTTAGTCAAATTCCAAACAGCATCGGGAATGGTGCCAGATAAATTATTCGTACTCAGGTTAAGCCACGATAGCTCGGTCAAATTATCTATGGTTGCAGGGATAGCACCGCTGAGATTATTGTCCGCTAAATTTAGATGTGTGAGGGCATTCAAGTCTCCAATACTAGCAGGAATAGCATTCATTAAACCATTAGAAGACAAAGACAAGTGGGTAAGATTTGAGAGATTCCCTATCTCTGTAGGAATAGTGCCAATCAAATTATTTCCACCATAACAACAAACTGCCTGACAGTTCAGATTTCCATCCATATCCAAGCAAGTCACACAGCCATCTGTATTTACTTCAACCCCGTACCAAGTACTTACATCTGTACCGATTGGCGGTGTAGGATTCGCATTAAAAACAGCAGTAGTCGGCCAGCCCGTATTATCCGTCCAGTTATCCCCATCAGTAGCCAGATACAAAGCCCGCAAAGCAACATAATCATTTTCCACACAAATCGAAGTGCAAGTTCCTACCCCTACCGCACACCAAGCCGCTTCCGTCTGAATCGCTTCATTCGAGCCAGCACCATATAAATCAACAGCAGCTTGGATAGCCCCTGCTCTTGCGTCTGCATATTGTGAAGTAGGATTAAGGTAAACCGTTAAATTCCGATAAGCAATGGCTGCTGCCTTCGTCATGCCGATACCGTTGACCATAAAATCATCACCATTATCATTGGTGCCACTTCCACCGACAGTTAATAAATAAAACCAATAATTTTGGACACCACTGTTATAATGCACCCCACCATTATCTCCAGGGCCGGTGTACCAAAAATCTCCCAGATAAGTATCCGGCTGCCGGGTCAACATACTCGCATCATTGGGATTGCTCATGTTTCGTAAACCATTTTTGCCTGCCCTTACGGTAAAATCTGCCCCCATTATCCAGTCATTGTTTCCTCGACTATAGGCTTCGGCTATTTCCCCAAAAATATCAGAGAAAGATTCATTAAGGGCACCGGACTCGTAGCTGTAGTGTAGCCCTGCTGAAAATTCAGTTACCCCATGTGTCATCTCATGCGCGACTACATCCGGTGCAGTGAGGGAACTAAAGGTATTATTGTCGCCATCCCCGTAGGTCATCCAAGAGCCATTCCAAAAAGCATTGTTATAATTTGTACGAAAATGAACCCAGCTATAGAGTGCCATGCCATTGCCGTCCAAGCTATTTCTTCCATGATTAGTCAAATAATATTCGTAGGTTTTCTGGGTAGCCCAATGCACCTCATTGGCTGCTGGGTCACCTTCAAAAAATCCATCGGGATCTGTAAAAGGAATTTGCGGACTTCCGGATGAATTGTTCGCATTAAAAACCTGCATACCACCACCGATATTATTTTTCAAAATATGGGTACCGCCCGATTCACATGCCGTAAAGTTGACAGTACCCGAGTAGTGCGTGCTTCCGGCATCCCCAACATCGTTGCAGTTGTGGATTTGTTCTACGGTGTGGATCACCGCTCCCGTTTGTGCATCCACATAAACTTTTTGCCGGCTTAAAGGCTCAACGGCATAAACGTCAAATTTAAAAGCGAGTCGATAATTGTTGGCTTCCTTTCCAAAGTTTGGATCAATAATCACCAATTCCCCTGTCGGGTAAAAACTGGCATGCGTACAAGCTTCTACTTGTTTGAGCATGTCCTGATAGCTTGTTTCCTGCCAGGCATATTTGGAGGCATTTACATGTTCGAGTGCGGAAGCTAAAGCCGTTGCTTCAGTAATCGCTGGCACTGCTGGAACTTGAAGTTTAGGAATCAAATTTCCATTGGCATGCTGTACGCGATTATTTTTTTCATGCATCAGATATATGGCACCTTCTATCGGAATGCCCTTGTGGGTTTGCTGATACCGGTAATGTCGGTAGCCGAGTTGATCTTCTTGGGTTGCCATCAATTGAAGTGCATCTTCAGTTTCCAGTTGTAGCTTTGTTTTGTTTTGTGTTAATTGTTGGACAGAGACTTGTTCATTCGACTTGAAAGTTATCCAATTCGTGTTGGTATTTTTTTTCTGTGCATCTAATTGAAATGTAATCAGGAGGCACAGCAGGAGTTTCATTAAGATTTTCATGTGTTTATTTTTTAAATGTTACAATACATTGCTACAAAATTAAATATAAAATATTATGTTTTTTTATATAAATTT
>JAHDGC010000306.1 GCA_020627865.1 Saprospiraceae bacterium
CATCACCATATTAATTTTCTCCGCATACCTTATGATAAGATCATCCTCAACACTATACGGTTTAAAACCAATCTGAAAAGCGCCACTATAATAGCTTTGTAAATCATTCAGGTAATCGGTTAACAGTTTTGGTGTCCAGAAAGTTTCTTGGTGGATATTGTACTTTTTCTTGAGTCGCTTGCCTATTTCCTGTCCCCATTCATTGTTAATAATATCGACATAATTGTCTACCGGATTATTATCAGGATCAGTAAGCTGTTTACTAGAAAAACGCCCTGTCAGCAACTCCGGCATATGATAGCGCTCATGCACATCGGATACAAAATCGGCCATGGCTTCCGAAAAGCAAGAGGTAATAAATGCCTGTGCGGTGATGTGATTGAAGGAATTGATGTAACCTTTTTCGCCCGTGTCTCCAGGGAATCGAAATGCAAGTTCCTTAGTGGTAATGTTAGCCAGCGATCCTTCTGCCAAATCATAAAAAGCCACGTCGCCCTCCCCAAACCGATAAGGCTTCCTTCTGGCCAAGTCATTTATTTTGAATAAATTCGATCGATTAAAAACCGCAAAAGGACATTGTACTGCAAGCCAGAATTTTTCCCATAAACCTTGGTTCCGCACGACCATAATTTGCCCTTGATCTATACCTGCTTTCAACTCGCTGCTCACCGCGACGCCATTGCTACAATGCCATAAGCGTACCGTAGCATTTTCACCTATGGTGTCAGTTCCCGTCGGGGGATTAAAATATTCAATATGAACAACAGTCTTTAATTCTTCCAGTGTACTAAACCTAGAAGCTAGCAAGCCACCATTTATTTCCGGATAAGTATTATTACAAGATAAGGTTCTAGCATCTTGATTTGCCAAACTAAGAGCTGACGGAACTGTGCATTTACATTTCTGAGCTTGTCCATTATCATCTTGCATGTTACTTTGTATAAAAATATAACACACGATAGCAAAGGCCAATAATAGTATAAGGGTTTGAATTATTTTCATTTAAACGGAACTAATGATTACTAAAAATAAAACTTATTCTTCTAAATCGGACTCTAAAACTGTAGAAAATAACAAACATTACCACAGCTCATCCAAGCATATTACGGCTCCACTACAAATTATGACAGTATATATAGATATAATTTCCTGAATCTTACTATTTTTATATCTTTAATAGACAAACTTCTAATAACAATGATTAAACAAAACGAACAAAAGCCCAAAATCCTTTCTGATTTTCATAAAAACAAACGCATTCTACTTGCTTATAACTAAACTGTTTCGTTCTCCATATCTCCAGCAATTATTACAAAAAAAAGAAAAAAGCAAATTATGAAATCACTTTCAACAATACTCATATACTGCTTATTCATCCCATTTGCTGTGGGGCAAACCTGTCAAGAGTTAATCCATAAATCAATTGATTTCAGAGAAAGTTTATATCAACTGGACTCTGCAAAAATTTATGCTTACCAAGCATTAGCGGCAGGCACAAGTTCAAAAGATACCCTATGCATGGGGAATAGCCATCTGCAAATTGGCTCAGTGTTCATGAGAAAAAGTTTAGCTGATTCTGTACTTTATCATTATCTGTCTGCATTACACCTATACACAAAAATTAAAGATACCGAACGTACAGCCACAGCATATACTAATATGTCTATGGCATATCAACTAAGGAGACAATTCCATGATGGACTTTTTTGCGCAAAAGAAGCTCTAAAATTATGGGCAACAGATTCTCTAGAATATTATCAAGGTGTTATTTCTGCTTATAATAATATAGCCAACTGTTTTGAAAGTTTACAACAACTGGACTCCGCTATTTTTTATAATAAAAAGGCCCTTATCTTTATTGACAAGCTAAACAATGAACAGCAGAAACAAGTTCACAGGGGGGATACAGAGTATGGCTTATCTAGCCGGTATATCAAAAAAGAGAACTATAAAGAAGCACAAATCCATATGGATCGAGCATCAAAACTATTTATTCAACAAGAAGATAAGATAGGCGAAGGTATGGCCTATGAAAGCTTGGGGATAATCGCCAAGAAAAGAAAAAAAGATGAAGTAGCGGAGCATCTCTACCTTAAGGCAGGAGAAATATATAGGGAAATAGAAGATAGCACAGGCGTGTGCAATATCTACTATAATATGGGAGAACTTTATTACAATCAAAAAAACTACTCAAAATCGAAAAAAAGTTATGAACAAGCTTTATCCTTTCACCAAGGATCAGATAAAACTTTCTTGCAGTCTATAAAAAATCGTATTGAGACGGTAGAGAGTCAAATAAAAAATAAAAGGTTATACTTATACTTGTCCATATTGGGTCTAGTGGTGGTCATAATTTGTACTTTTTCCTTCTGGAAATTGTCTTCTCTTCGAAAGAAACAAATACTAGCAGAACAAGAACGGAAGGCCATTCTTGTTCAACAAGAATTACTAGAAACAAAACGACTAAACTTATTGCAACAGGAACGGTTAACGAGTAAAGAAAAAGAAGTTGTTGAATCTCAAAAAAAATTACTCAAGCTTGACCAAATCCGGCACAACATCATCAAAACCAATATTTCTGCTATAGAGAATTATATCAGAACTTCCGCTAATAATCCCCAAATAAAAGCACCGAATGGTAGTCTTAATTCTGCGCTAGCCATCATCAAACGATTACAACATATTACGGAACAGCCTTTTTATGGCCAACGGGAAAAAATGAGCCTAGGACATCTTGTAGAAGAGATGCATATTATTGCGGAAGAGATTTGTTCTATGAATGTTCAGCTTTATGAAGAAATTGATGATGCCTTTAACTATCCCGTAAAAGTATCTGTACAAAGTCATATTGAAGCCATTATTTATATCGCATTTAATAACATCCGACAACATGCCGATTGTCAATGTTCTTCCCTTTGTTTTTCCGTTGATGAAAATGGATTGTTACTTACGATTGAAGATAATGGAGGTGGGTTTAACTCCGAAGAAATACGGAAAGGAGCAGAAGGATTGCATAATATCAAATTAGCCGTGCAACGACTCAATGGCAGCTATAACATCCATTCCATTATCGGAGAAGGTACCAAAATAGAAGTGTGCATCCCTTCTTTTGTCGACGAAACCCAGCCCGTTTTACATTTAAAGCATATTTAAAAATATAATAATTGAACTTTACCCCTATGAAAGTAACGTTATTTGCCGTTGATGACAGTGATGAATACCTCGATTCTCTTTGCCAGATTTTCAAGCCTTATGCCGACCAATATGACTTGATAAAAACGTTCAGCGCCCTTGAAGATGAAGATGGTGTTGAGGAAATGATTGATGAAATTCACCGCCTAAAACCGGATATTGTCTTGATGGATATTTCTTTTGTTATAAAAAACAGGCCGGATGATTTTGGGATTGAATTAACACAAAGGGTTATCAAGAGAGTGCCCGAACAGAAAGTGATTATGCTGTCTGGAGATAATCTGAATACTAATTTGGAACAACTTCGAAAAATTAGGCGCTCCTTCCGCGTCGGTGCCATTGCTTATCTGAGAAAAAATACACCACTGACCTGGTTCGAGGCCATCAAAGAAACCACACAAGGTCATCTTTTCATTCCTCCGGATATCAGCAGGGTTATTCTACAATGTTTTTCTGATGGCAATACTTTCAAATTAAAAGAAAGGGAAATAGAGGTCTTACACTTGCTTTCTCTAGATAACAACCTGAGGGAGGTTGCCAAGCTTATGGATATTGGTTATGATGGGGTCAATTTTCATGTTGGTAATGCTAAGGTGAAACTTGGTGTAACAACGCTTCAGGGACTTGTGGCTAAAGCCATGCGACAAGGCGTGCTGTAAACTGCTAATGCCTGATTTCCATATTCAAAAACACTACTACTATTGTTAGTATTGTGCTTTATTTTGAACGCATTCCTCCATGCAAGCCATTGCTGTTACATTAAAATACTTTTGGATGTGTAAAAATTCAGCTAAAACACACTACCAATATTGGTACTATTATAAATTCTTATAGAAATATGCCTTATTTTTGTACCATATGAAGTTATGATGGTTAATAAAAGAAGTTCCGAAGCTTTTGAGCAGAAGCATTAAAAGGACATAAAATTATCATTTCTTTTGAGCAAGGTTGTTTCTAATCCAGACAGTTTTAGGTAAATTAAAATAATAAATTATTCATTAACTTTAATTTGCCTTATTTCAACAATTCTATTCAAATCGGCAAAAGATGCCTTCATTTTTTATTTCACAAAACAGTATTATTATGAAAAACAATCATGAGGATGCAGGCCTCATTACAATCAACACCGCGGATACTCACCGGGTTTAACAACAACATTTAAAGCTATACTAAATGGCTAACTTAACAGTGATTATCCTTGAACCATTAAGAAATTAAGAAAATTAAGGAAACAACAAGTTGTTTCTTTCTTAATGACCTCAAGGCCTTAATGGTTGGCAATATTGCATGTCATGTATTTTTATTGTTTAATAAGCCGTTTAGTATATTTTTTTCTCTCGACAACCAACTCTAGTTATCGTTTAACTATCAAATTAACGCCAAAAAGTCTGGCTGGTAATTTTGATTCAGCCTACACATCTAAGCCAAGTCAGGAAGATCTTAGGCAAACCTTCTCTTCAAGGTTGCCGTAGTCTGTTCCAATACCCTAAAGGCTGTTTCTGCCATCACGTTGCACTTTTCATCCAAGGTTGGATTGACTTCTGTTATCTCAAAACAGCAAACTTTTTCATTGGCCAACAACTCATTCAAGAGACTTTTAGCTTCTTGCTCAGAAAAACCAACCGGAACCGGTGTCCCTGTCCCCTTAGAAACATATTGGCAATCCATACTATCCACATCAAAAGAAATGTATATCATATCACACTTTTCCAGATAGGCATCTATCTCCTTTACTACTTTCAAAATGCCTTTGATACGCACATCTGTAACACTGTACTTACATATATTGTTTTTAGCAATCAAGTAATCTTCCGCAAATTCCGTATCCCGTACTCCGATAAAAACCAAATCCTCGTACTGGATTTTCGGGCTGATGCCCATTGCATTTTTCAAAGCATCCCATTGTGTAATTGTAGCTTGGGGCACATCATTCCGAGTTCGATCCGTATTGTTTTCGCCCAAAGAAATGGCTAGTGGCATACCATGTACATTGCCCGAAGGCGTTGTAAAGGGAGAATGTAAATCAGCATGCGCATCCACCCATATCACACCAAGTCTTTTTTCTGGAAATGCACTTTTCACTCCAGCAATTGTCCCTCCAGCAGAGGAGTGATCTCCTGCCAGTATAAGCGGAAATTTATTGTTTTCCAAAACAGATTTTACAGCATTGCCTAAGTTCTCATAAACTTTGCGCAAGCCTCCTATCCGCTTTGCCCAAGTATGCTCCTCTGCCCCAGTTCTCTGAAACAATAAATGGTTTTCATCCGGCACTTTTATTATAGGTAAATCAATGAAGTAATCACTTTTAGCATTTAGGGAAGCAACCTTCATGGCTTGTGTTCCGAGGCTAGCCCCCCTAGTACCAGCTCCGATTTCAGAACTAATCTCGACTATTTGGATACTGTCCATAGTAATTCGTCAAAATATTAGCAATTTTTAAAATATAATTTGGAAACAAAGGTAATAAAAATTAGATGAATCTATATTTTTGGTATAAAATTAATTCCGCTGCAACATCGCCTCATCATTGTTATAGGCTCCCTTTATTCTTCTGGCAAGCGCTGCTGTAAATTCATCTGCCCCGATTTTTGAAAGATGGCCGCTATCTTTCCACCACTCAAAACTATTATTATCATCAAAGAAATCTGTATAATCCCAATAGGCTATATCATACGCCTCCATCAGTGCGGCAAGTTTGGTATTATCTTTTTCGCAAGGGTTATTATACGTAGGGGACGTGATCGCCAGTAATGTTTTATCATTTTTTTTGCAAAAAGCAACAATCTCCTGAAGGTAATCCACATACAACTTACTTTCTTGATAGACTTCAGGACAATCTATTGTCTCCTGCATTTTCAATTTGGCATTCCTGATTTGCTTTTGTGTTTCATTCAAGACAAGCGGATCATAGCCATCATAATTCTTGTAATTGTATTTAGGTCTCAAAAAATTCATCACAACCCCAACGGCTTTACTATTATAATCAATGCTCCAAAATATTTTTTGTAAAGGATTATATTGTCCTGCTCTTTCCAATGCATCCGCGACAGGTTTCAGACTATGGTACTTAATCGCTAAAGGCGCAATATCCGAACCATCGTATTGTTGATCAAAAACATTTTCTGGATCTATATTGATCAAAACAAATTGACTTCTATTCTTCGGCAACAACTTAATCAAGGTGGCAAAATAAGCAATATCCCTGCCATCAACGCCCATATTGAAACTGTTGTTCGATATCATTTTGGTATTGAAATGATGGTTGGCTCTGGAACTACCAAACACCAGAAAATCTGTCGTATCTTTAACGGAGAGGTAATGGTTGAGCTTTCCTACAGATTGACCTGTAAATACCTTGTTGTCGATATGGTTAAGCGTCAGATAAATCAGCTTGTCCATCGTATAGCTGATTATAAAAATAAGGGCTAAGAGTTTACCAACGGATTTTATATGCATTGTAGTCATTACATGAATTTTACAGCAGTTAGGGGGTCAGAATTGAAAATAGATAAAGTTTTCTGATGTGGAGTAAAACAAACAAGTAATCAAAATGATGATTGAAGTCCAAGTGGCCAATTGCAGGGTATTGAATTCTAAACCGATTTGCTCTAGCGCAATGTCTTTCTTCGCCAAGAACAAATCAAATAATAATCCGAGCATCAACATTAACAAGGCATTGATGACAACATTAATATCACCGATGAATGGAGCCATGAAGTTACAAGCGAAGATTTTTTTGCAAAAAAGCAAGGCTTCACCAATATCCTGTGTTCTGAAAAATATCCACGAAAATAGCACGACGATAAAGGTGTAAAAGTAGCCGATCCAGCCAAAGGATTTATTTTCTTTAAAAGTGAATATGTATTTTTCGAGACTTAACGCAATGCCATGAATGCCGCCCCATACGATAAAGTTCCAAGAGCTGCCATGCCAGAGGCCACCGAGTAGCATGGTGAGCATCAGGTTGCGATAAGTTAAGATAATGCCTTTCCGGTTTCCACCCAAGGAGATATAAAGATAATCCCGGAGCCAGAAGGAAAGCGACATGTGCCACCGCCGCCAGAATTCGGTTATGCTTTTTGAAAAATAAGGCAAGTTGAAATTTCTGTTGAATTTAAAACCCAACAACTTTGCACTGCCGATAGCCATATCAGAATAGCCGGCAAAATCGAAATAGATTTGGAAGGCATAGAAAACAGTGGCCAATACCAAGGTGCTAGAATTATGAATTTCAACATTCCCGTAAACCGAATCGACATAAGTACCCAAGTTATCCGCAATGGCTACTTTACGAAATAAGCCTATAAAGATCTGGAACAGCCCGGCCTTGAACCAATCCGGATTGAAGGTTCTTTTTGCAGTTATCTGCGGCAATAAATTGGAAGCCCGTTCGATCGGGCCAGCTACCAGTTGGGGAAAAAAGCTGACATAGGTGAAAAAGGAAACCATATCTTTAGTGGGCTTGAATTGCCCTCGATAGATATCAATGGTATAACTCAGGGTTTGGAAGGTATAAAAGCTAATCCCCACAGGAAGGATGATGCTCAAGGTAACGGTATCCACCTGCCAACCCAGCAGCAACATCGTATCCGCAAAAGAATCGGTAAAGAAATTAAAGTACTTGAATACGCCCAGTAGGCCAAGGTTAGACAACAAACTCAATCGCAACCAATTTCTCCTGACGGTTTTCTCCTGACTCCTGTATATTTTCTGGCCAATGAAGTAATCTACAAAAGAGCTGAATATAATCAGGGACAAAAACCGCCAGTCCCACCAACCATAAAAAATATAACTGGATACTAAAAGCAGTACATTTTGGCTTCTATAATTATTTTTTAACACCCAGTATATGATAAATACGAGGGGTAAAAAAAGGAGATATTCTATAGAATTAAATAGCATTGTAGTTTGTTTGCATCGAATAGCAACCCGACAAATCCAATCTGCTTTGCATGCATGGCTATATCATACAAAAGCCCTCCTTTCTTAGCGCATCTTAATCCACTGCTATCCATCCAAAGCATACATTTAAAATATCTTGCCAAAGATAACATTTCTTTTTAGTGTATCTGGC
>JAHDGC010000307.1 GCA_020627865.1 Saprospiraceae bacterium
ATGCGTGTGGCAACTTCTCAACGGAAACGACAACGATAACGATCGTGCCGGATACTGAGGTTCCGGTAATTTCTGCGCCGGCGAGCATCACGCTGGATTGCACGAATATAAATGAAACCCTTTCGCCGGCTGCGATAATAGATAGCCTGATCGCGGAGGCGGGTGTAACGGACAACTGCGACACCGATCCGGTATTGCTGCATGATTTTGATGCGAACACCTTGGACATCTGTGCGGATGCGACTTATGATATTGTAATCACGTGGAGTGCGACGGATGCGTGTGGCAACTTCTCAACGGAAACGACAACGATAACGATCGTGCCGGATACGGAAGCTCCTATAATTACGCCACCGGCAGCAATTACCTTAGATTGTAATACGGTAAGTGATACTGCTGATCCTTCGATCATTGTAGATAGTTTATTGGCGACAGTAATGGTCACTGATAACTGCGATACCGATCCAAATCTAGTGAGCAATTACGATGCAGCTATGATAAATATTTGTGCTGCCGCTCCTTATAATATAACAATTGCATGGAATGCTACAGATGCTTGTGGTAATGCAGCTGTAACACAGACAACCATCATAACAGTTATTCCAGATACGACAGCTCCGGTTATTGATGCTACTAACGCTATAAATTTAGTTGCAGAATGTAATGGTGCGTCCAATGCGATAGATATTTTGGGATGGTTGAATAACAATGGTGGCTTAACGGCTACAGATGATTGCGGTTCCTTAACTTGGTCTAATGATTACGGAACCATTACTGCAGATTGTGGCACAACGGGTGGGGTAGATGTTACTTTTACCGCAACGGACGAATGTGGTAATTCCTCTTCTGAAACTTTGACCTTTACCATCAATGATACAACTGCTCCCGCATGGGAAATTGCGCCAGCAAACCTTACACTAGAGTGCGACGGCTCTACCGATCCATATAATGAGATTCAATCTTGGTTAGCGATCGCTGGTGGAGGTGAGGCCGAAGATTCCTGTTCTTTGGTGGTGTACTCTAACGATTATACCGGATTACAAAATGGTTGCTCTGCGCTTACGGGTTCCACTACGGTTACCTTTACAGCAACGGATGCCTGTGGCAATGCGACCACCGCAACAGCCTTGTTAGTTGTTATTGATAATAATCCACCTAACATAACATTGCCAGCTCAAGATATGACGGTAAATTGTGACGGTACTGGAAATGCAACTGATTTACAAACATGGCTGGATAATAATGCAGGGGCAACGGCATCGGATGTTTGCTCTGATGATGAGAATCTTATTTGGAGCAATAGCTTGGTGAATACGATAGATGGGTGTGGCTCCACCGAAGCTTATGTGTATAGCTTTACCGCAACGGATGATTGTGGTAATATTTCTGCGGCAACCATAGCGACCTTTACCATAATAGATACGACGAATCCCGTTTTTGATATGTTGCCTACAGATATGGCTGTTCAATGTGATGGGTTAGGCAACCAAACAGAATTGAGTGATTGGTTGAATACCAATGGAAATGCTTCGGCTTCGGATGCTTGCTCCCCAACAATCAGTTGGGCTTATGACTTGATTGGTGAAGTGAATAATTGTGGCCAAGCTTCAACTTATACTTATAGATTTACCGCAACGGATGATTGTGGCAATAGCATTTCGGCAGAAGCAGATTTTGCGATCCTAGATGCAGATGGCCCCGTGATTGTTGGCGGTGCAGATGAAACGGTCGAGTGTGATCAGGGTAGTGCTGGAAATGATGACGAATTGTTGTCTTGGATTCTAAATAATGCAGGAGCAACAGCAACGGATAATTGTGGAACGGTAAGTTGGTCTAATGATTTCGTGGCAGACAACTGGGTCGATGGTTGTAACCAAACCAGATATGTTGACGTTACCTTTACGGCAACAGATGCCTGTGGCAATACCAGTTCGATTACAAGGAGATTTGGTTCTGTAGATACAACAGCTCCGGAGTTCTTGAATTGTCCAAGACCTCAAATTATCGTTGATGCAGATCCTGGGAACTGTGCTGCCTATGTAAACTTCTCCTTGCCAATTGCAACGGATAATTGTGGAGAGGCTATCATTACGCAAATAGATGGCTCTGGTTTGACATCCGGTTCTTTATTCCCTGTTGGTAGTACAACCTTACTTTACGAAGCTGCTGATGAATGTGGAAATGTTACTACTTGCGGTATTCAGATTATTGTAATTGATGTTGATCCAAACTTCGATGTATCCATCACTTGTCCTGAAGATATGGTGTTGAACAATGACAATGGAAGTTGCGGGGCGATAGCTTCAGACATTGAGCCATTGGCTACAATTGTAGGTTGCCAAGATCAACCTGCCGTTACCTACATGATTACCAATGAAAATGGCGACATCATCGCTTGCGGGATGGATGATGCATCAGGTAGCTTCTTTGAAACAGGCGTCAATACCGTTACCTACGGCATCACGACGCAATCTAGATTGTATATTACCGAAATTGTTCAGGATGGTAATACCACTGGAGTAGAAATTACCAATATCGGCCCGGGTTCCTTGGACATCACTGGATTGGAAATTGTCAGGGAAGGTGCTACACCAGAAAATTATACAGTTGGAACAACTATACTCGGAGTGGGCGATACTTATACCCAACTATTTACCGATATCCCTGCCGCTACACCTGCTGGTTACTATATCGGTTTCATGGGAGATATTATTGATGGGGTGGCGTTGAATGGATATGTTCCAACTAACTTTACTTGGACAGGTACGATTTCTGCTGTACAAATACTCAGAACTCGGATTTGTGATACCAACAGTGCTGCTGATTTCTCCAGTTCTGCTGGCTGTGCGGCTGGTAGCTTTGGTACCTTGAATGCAGGATTAGGAACATTCCCAGATAATGGTTCTTTAGGATCACTACCTATAGATAATGCTGCACAACAAGAATGTAGTTTTACGGTTACTGTAATGACGGAAAATACAGCGCCATATTGTGCCATGTATGATACCACTGCTGTAGCAGCACCTGATTTGCCGCTTGCCATTTCTGCTGCGAATTGTACAAGTTCGATTATTTCGGTAGCAAATAGCTTTACCGTCGAGGATGTAAATGTCCTCAATCTTGTTGGAAGCTATCCGGATATGGGAGCTGTTAACATCAGTCTTACAAGTCCGGCAGGTACGGAAGTTGTCTTAATAAATGGCCTCTGTGCTGGTAGTGCAGATTTTAATATCAACCTTGATGATGATGGTGCTTTATATACTTCGATTCCTTGTGGTACATTAGGCGGTGGTGGCGTTTTTGAAGCAGCCGGAAGCTTGAGTGCTTTTGAAGGAGAAGATGCACAAGGAGATTGGATATTGACTGTTGCCTCTGCTTCTCCAAATGTGGGTACACTCCAATCTTGGGAACTCCAACTCTTTGGATTATTACCATACAATCAGGGGGATGTTTTCTTGAACACCAGTCCTGATGTGTGTGGCGCATCTTATACTTGGAATCATCCGGTATTTGCAGACCTTTGTGGAACCGGTACGGTAACGATGAATGTGCTCTCTATAGATGGGACACCATTGATGCCTGCACAGCTTGTTGAAGGTGGTACAGCAATAACAGCTTTCTTTGATCTTGGTGTGACCAATATTCAATATACATTAGAGGATAATGACGGGGACATCTCAACTTGTGGTTTCCAAGTAGCGGTTTCGGATAATATTCCACCTGTAATTGCCGCTGGACAATGTGAGGATATTGTTGTGCAATTGGAGCCAGGTGAGTGTACTTGGCCTTCGATGTATCCGAATTTAGTGGCTACGGATGCCTGCGGTGTTGTCAATATTTCTTACAGTCCTTCTATGGGAGGACAATTACCTATTGGGCTAACTGTAGTTACGGCAACGGTGATAGATGTTGCTGGGAATCACGCTTCTTGTAGTTTTAGCGTATTGGTGAATGAATATATACCAAGTTCTAGTGCTATCGTTTGTAATGATATGGTGAATCTTTCTTTGGGGCAAAATTGTACGGCGGTTATACATCCGGATATGATGTTGGAAGGAGATTTATATAGTTGTTATGATAATTATACCGTTACCATTTCTGATGGAGATGGTAACCTTGTCGGTTCTTCTGTTGATGGAACAAATATCGTTGACCTATCCCATGTTGGCATGACATTAACCGTCATGGTTTGTTCGCCAGATAATGGCAATCCTGTCAATTGTTGTTGGGGTACACTGCTTGTAGAGGATAAACAAGTTCCAGAAGTGGATTGCCCAGAGGATGTGAGCGTTTCCTGTAATCAGGCTTCCGATCCTGAGGTGGTAGGCGCACCAGAATTGCTTTCTTGCGAAGGGGAAGTTACCATGACTTATGTTGATGAATATACAGACAATGGCCTTTGTGGCGATCCTGTTGCTAGCATTGAAAGGTTCTGGACAATTACAGATGAAAGTGGAAACTCAACAACGTGTGTACAGCAAATTACGATTTTACCGTTTGATCTCGATGATGTAGAATTCCCTGCTGATCTTGTTTTCGATGATGCCTTAAGTTGTGAGGAAGTTGCAGAAAATCCATCTTTACTTGATCCGGATCATACAGGAGAACCAACCATAAACGGTTTGGATTTAGTGGGAGCGCATTTATGTGAACTTAATGTTGGGTATTGGGATGAAACCCTCGATGATGTGAACTGTGCAGGAGCTTACGAAGTTCTCAGGCACTGGGTTATCAGGGATGAATGTCAGCCACTTGTAGAAGGCATTAACCCAAGAAGACATATCCAAGCGATAAAAGTAAATGATAATACACCACCCGTTATTGAAAACTGCTTGGAAGATGTAACCATCAGTATGGATCATTGGAGTTGCTATGGTTCTTATCTGATACCGGATATATCGGAATTGGTTTATGATAATTGTAGCGGTATTGCCGATGTGAATATCCAAGTTGCTCAGGCAACAATAGCAGAAACACCTGCTGGTAGTAATCAATACACCATTACTAATTTGACCGAAGGAAATCATGTGGTGAGCATTACGGCCATCGACCATTGTTATAATGTGAATACTTGTTCTTTTACCATTACAGTTGAAGATCAAATTACACCAGTTGCGGTTTGTGATGAGCATACAACAGTATCTCTTGGTGAGGATGGTGCGGCAACGATATGTTACCCAACGTTTGATGATGGTAGTTATGATAATTGTGCGGATATTGTTATTAAGCTTAAGCGGATGGATGCGCCTGCAAACACACCTTTTACGGATTGTGTAGATTTTGATTGCAATGATGTTGGCAATACGGTTATGGTAAGAATGCGGGTATATGATATTTTACCAGATGGTGGTTTCCCAGATAATGATGAAGGGCGTTGGAATGAATGTATGGTAGAGGTGGAAGCACAGGATAAAATTAATCCAATAGTTTCTTGTCCGCCAGATATTACCCTAGATTGCAATGAAGATCCATATGATTTAGCCCTCACCGGAGAAGCAACGGCTTCTGATAATTGTCAGGTGACCTTGAATTTTGAAGAAAGTGGTTCTCTTGATAATTGCGGAGAAGGAATTATCATCAGAAGATGGACAGCTACCGATGGCGGTGGCAGAACAGATGTTTGCACACAAAGAATTGCTGTAGTCAATAGTTCTCCATTTGAAGAGAATGATATTGATTGGCCACTGGATTATACGACAACTTGTGATGGAAACAGCGGAACAGATCCGGAAGATCTCCCGGATGGCAGGGATTTCCCGACCTTTACGGAAGATGTTTGCGATTTGGTTGCCGTTACTTATGAAGATTTTGTGTTGCCGGTTACGGATTCTGTTTGTTATAAAATTCTCCGTACTTGGACAGTGCTCGACTGGTGCCAGTTTGATAATAATGATCCAGATGCGCCAGGAATGTGGACACGTGTACAAGTCATTAAAGTGAATGATTTATCCGCTCCGGAACTTACCGTTCCTGCCGATCTTACTTTCAGTAGTCAGGAGAATAACTGTACTTCGGCACAAGTTAGTATTGATCCTGCTGTGGCGACGGATGCTTGTGCACAAATTGTTACGCTAACCAACGATTTCAATAGTGGTGGCCCAGATGCTTCGGGTGCTTATCCACTTGGAACGACAACGGTTACGTTTACGGCTTCCGATGGTTGTGGTAATGTAACGACAGCGCAGATGAATGTTACGGTTGTGGATGGCAAGGCGCCGACTCCGGTTTGCCTCAATCTTTCTTCTGTGCTCATGCCTTCGTCAGGAGAGTTAACATTGTGGGCAACAGATTTTGAATCCGGTAGTAGTTTCGACAATTGTACGGCATATGAAAACCTGACTTTCTTCATGAGAATTGCTGCTCCAAATAATCCGACAACGGTTCCGACGACACAATCAGTTATTTTAGATTGTGACCAACTCGGTTTTGTCAATGTCGAAATCTGGGCAGTAGATGAGGCAGGCAACAGTGATTTCTGTACGGCCTATGTTAATCTTCAGGACACCAATAACAGTTGTCAAAATCCAGAATTGGCCGCTTTCATCGAAGGGGATATTGCTACCGAAAATGAGGAAATGATCGGAAACGTTACGGTTGATATTTCCGGCCCGGATAACTATAATCCTTTTGTAACAACATCCGACGGTTCGTATCATTTTGATAATCTGACCTTGTATAATAACTATACCGTAACACCAGAAAAAGACATCGAACCGCTAAATGGCGTGAGTACTTTTGATGCCGTTTTAATACAGAAACATGTGCTTAACCTGACTTACTTGGATTCACCGTACAAGATTATTGCGGCAGATATCAATAAGAGTAATTCTGTTACCACTTTCGACATTGTATTGTTACGGAGAATGATCCTACATATAGATCAACAGTTCCAGAATAATACTTCTTGGCGATTTGTTGATAAGGATTATGTCTTCCCTGATCCGACGAATCCATTTGTTTCTATCTTCCCTGAGGTGATTGCTTATAATGATCTGGATCAAAATGAGCTGCATGCCGATTTTGTCGGGGTGAAAATTGGAGATGTAAATGGTTCTGCAATTCCAAATACATTGTTAGGGGCTGAAGATAGAGGCCTAAATGGTACTTTGAATTTCCATGTTGAAGAGAAACAATTGGAGAAAGGAAAAACCTATGAAGTTGCCTTTAAGGCCAATGTCTTTGAGGAAATACTCGGCTATCAGTTTACCTTGAATTTCGATCAAACGGCACTACAGTTTGAGGCGTTCAAATCTGGAGCATTGAACAAGCTTGATGAAAACAACTTCGGTTTGGCGATGCTTGAGAAAGGCATCATTACAACAAGTTGGAATAGCACCAAAGGTGAAAATCTTCAGGATGGTACGACAGTCTTCACGCTTTCTTTTGTTGCAGAAAAAGATGTGAAATTGAGCGAAGTCCTCAGGGTGAGTTCGGATTACACTTTGGCAGAAGCTTACGATACCTCGGATAAGCTTGATGTTAAACTTAGGTTTAATACACCAAACGGCATCATCAGTTCAAGTGATGCGTTTGAGTTGTTCCAGAATCGCCCGAATCCATTTGGAGAAACAACCCTCATCGGTTTTTATCTCCCAGAGGCAGGCGATGTTACCTTGAAAATTTTCAATGCAGCAGGCCAATTGGTTGTCGAAAGAACAAACCATTTCGCTGTTGGAAAACAGGTCATTGAAATCAGTCATGATGATCTAAATGGTGACGGTATCTATCACTACCAAGTTACATCAGGCAAGCACGCTGCTATCAGAAAAATGATTTTACTGAAATAGTTTTTAATCTTTGAGAGCGTTCTAAATATCAATAAGGAAAGGGAGCAGTCAATCATTGACTGTTCCCTTTTCATATGTCGTTTTTTATTTAATGTTCTAACAACCAAACCGCATCCAAATAAAGCATCGAATCCAAAGGAATCCCTCGATCCTTAGCTTTCTGTTTTACATGCTTGAAAAAAGTTGGATTATTTTTGATCTTCAGTATGTTTTTTTCAATAACGGATAATTTATGATACTGCTTAAATTCTCCTCTTTTAAAAAGCTCGTAAACTTTATCTATAAATCCCCAACCCAGACTCGTTAACCCTATTTCCGTTCCTAGAACAATGATGGCATCCGCATTAGAAATTTCTTTACTCAAATCCAATTGATCTGTAGTTGTCTTGTTGTAGTGGCCATCCCATACACCTTTATTATAGAACCAAAAACTACTTTCTGTAAAAATATGATGTGGAATTTTCAGGTTGTAAAT
>JAHDGC010000308.1 GCA_020627865.1 Saprospiraceae bacterium
GCTGCAAACTCGTTTCTGACAAGTCGAGTTCATCTCCTGCCCATTTTACACCTGTGCTATACCCATATTTCCCGGTTAGGATAGCGGCTCTTGTGGGCGAACAAGTTGGATAAGCCCAAAAATTAGTAAAGCTTAATCCTGCATTTCTAATGGCATCAATATTCGGCGTATTGGGTTTGATACTCCCTTCGGAAAATCCATTGAGCGCATCTTTCCCTAGATCATCTGCAATGATTAAGAGAATATTTGGCGTACGCTCGGTTGGGTTCGGGGTGTCCGTAATGGCTTCATCTTTATTACAGCTAAGCAATGAAAAGATGATGATTATAAAAAATAAGGGTATACTATTTAAATGGATCACTGTATTTTTCATCTGTAAGCATTTGGTTATTGGTTAAGGTATTTAAGAAGGCAATTAAGGCTTCTTTTTCTGTTGGTGTAAAGTTAAACGATCTTCTAAAGTTTCAGCACGTTCATCCCAGAAGAATTGTCCATCGACATAAAGCCGAGCATTTATAATACCCATAGAATGATTAATGTGATTATGATTTTGTTCATGATTGGTCAACTTAATTTGGGTAAATATTAAGTTTGACTTTTGTTTTGTTCTGAGGTTTAATACACTGTGCATTACTGAGTATCGTACGTTAAATATTCTTCTATTTTACCGTCTGGGTCGCCAGTTAAGTCCACGCTCTTTTAACAATTCTCTATATAATTGCTCAATGGCTTCTTTTGTATATATATGGTAATGCTCTTGATCAAGGGAAAAGTAGCCTGTTTTGTCTCCTAGCTCATATTTTAGAAAATCTGCATCCTGGTAGAATTCTAGATAATCAAACATGGGTTCAATTATATAGTTGCCAGAGCGATCAATTATACCAAAGTAAAATGAGGAATCTCTTGCGGTAGCATATGCTCGATGATGAAACTCTCCACTGTATTCAAGAAAACGAGGTTCAATAGAATATTCACCGGTGCGGTCAATATAACCCCAGCCTTCTTTAGACTGGGCAAGCAGTAATTCCCAATCTGTTCTTATACTATTTCTTTTTGTGCCAAATTGGTAGAATTTAGGGGGAATAACCATTTTACCTGTTCTATCTATCATCCCGACTGTTGTTAAAAAAGGACTTACTATAGCAAAATCATCATCCTTAAATCCAAAAAGATAAACATAGTCTGGCTTTGAAATAAACTCCCCATTTTTATTGATGAACCCCCACTGTTTACCTTTTTTGGCAGGAGCCAATCCCCGACTATCAAAACAATCAACATCGTCAAACGTGAATGGCACAACCACATTTCCTGTTTTGTCGATAAATCCAGCTTTGCCATTGAGTTTGAGTACACCAAGCCAATCTGAAAATTGTGGGCACTTATGACAAGCCCTAAGGCTATCAATTATGATCTTTCCTGTTAACCTGCTTACAATTGCATAACCACTTTTATTATTGGGTTGAACAAGTTCAATTTCATCTTCAAACCTGTTTCGGGTAAAGCCCATTACAGATTGTAATTCGGGAGGGATAACATATTCCCCTTTTGAGTTGATAAATCCCCACTTTCCTTCTTGAGTTTGTACTGCGGTAATATCAAACCTGTCAAATTCTGTAATTTGAACAAAATCTGTGTCAATTACCAGTTGCCCTTTCGTGTTTATAAACCCGTAGTAACGACCTTCTTTAACAGCCGCCAACCCGTTTTTACTAAAGTTACTGTTTGGAGTAATATTGGACGGAAGTGTGAAATATTCGTGGCCACTCGTGTCGGTAAATATCCAACTTGTATCTTTCCAAGCAAAGAATTTCCCGTTTTCATAAGAGCTTACTTTTGAGTAGATTGGCGGTACGATATAGTCTCCTTTTTCATCAATGATAGCTTGTTTATCGTCTATCCATGCGTCCAATTTACCACCGATATACTGGCGGCCAAATTTAGAATACTTACTGGCATCAAACACTATCTTTCCATTCTTGTCTACAAAAAAGTACTTTTCTGTAATTGGATTATATAACTTGTGAGTAGTGTGTTGATGTTTTTTTATATATTCTTCATAAATTGGATCAATGGACTTGTCGTCTATCTTAGAAGGTAAGAAACATACAATTAGCATTAAAACCATTGACAGATTATAACTCATATTGATCGAAATTTGTGAAGACGTAACTAGAGGCTTCAATCATTTTTATTCTGTTGGAAGAGTTGATCCCAACAATTAACAAACGCAATGCCGACTCCTTTACCCCTTCAACCCCTCCAAATCCACCTGCAGCTGCGCCAACCGTTTCTCGATAGACTGATGCTGCGTCTCCAACTCCACAATCTGCTTTTCCTCATTTTGCAACAGCATATCAAACTGGTCAAAATTATTATCAATTTTCTTTTTGATGTTCCCAACATAAGACTTGATCTTGCCCGTTACCTCCGCCTCCAACTTTGTCCTGCCCCGACTGATTTCATCCTGATAGCCCTTGATGATTTTCTTCTTTTGCAAACCAACACTTACGCCAGCAAACAATAACCCTACGGCGGTTAAAATTCCTCCGGTGATATCAAAAACCATCCCGTTGGTCACGGCTGTTAAGATGGCGCCGACGATAGCGATACCGGTTCCGGCTGCAAAATTAGGGGACATGGCATCCTTGTCAGGGAACAATTCCTCATCCGTGAAATTTTCCGACTTGTCCAGGAATTTGGAAAAGGTTTGTTGTAAATCTTTGAGGATAGAACTGCGCCTTTCGGCAATATCACTGAAAATATCGTGGTTGTCCTTGAGGATGGTTTTGCTGTTCCTGATTTTAAGATCAACCATGCGTGCCATTTGTTGGATACTGTCCGCAATATCGACGACACCATCGTTGAGTTTATCCTTCAGGGTATCATTTAAATCCCTTTCCAAACCTTCAGACAGGCCGTTTAACCATTCTTGGGCAGAAGCTTTTTTATCAAAAAAAGAACGGAAAGATCTTTTTATCAACGGGAAAAAAGACAGGCCATCATTCAGTTCTCTTTCCTTTTCCAAAGTAACGCGGTCATAAGCGGCCAACAAATTCTCGACCAAAATATCAACCTGATTATTGGATTTTTTCTCCTGTTGTTCCAAGGTTGCTTTGATGTCATTCCTGAACTCGGTATCCGCAACCCATTGCTCTTTTCGTAGCACAACACCTTTGTAGATCCTTTCATTAATATTCTGCGAAGTGGAGATGTTGTTTTCCTGTTTCAGAATTGGTGCTTTCCCGCCCGTGATGTGGTTGCTGATGTAGGACTGTATGGCATCGAATCCACTAGTATCATGTTTGCCTTCCAGTTCATGCTTGGCCGATACCGTGAACACCTGCGGAGAGCTGATGCCTTTTTTGATCGCATGTTCTTTTACGCCATTCAGGTTCACCTCAAGGTCAGCAGGCACAACAAGGTCTTTTTGTTGCAATACAAAAATGATTTTCTTACGCCAATCTTCATGGATATAATCGAAGAAATCCCAGCTGGATTGCCGGTAAGGGTTTTTGGCCTCAAAAACAAAAACGATAAGATCGGAAGCTGGAATGAATCGCTCCGTAATTTCCTGATGGTGCTCCACAATGGTATTGGTGCCGGGCGTATCGACGATGGCAATTTCCTTGAGGATTTCAACAGGTTGATGGATGCGTTTGAGGTAAGGATTGATAACGACAATTTCCTCATTCTCACCATAGACGATTTGTTGGATGGTATCCGTCATAGGGGAAGGGGCAACCTTGCAAATTTCCTTGCCCGTTCCTAACAATGCGTTGATAAAACTACTTTTTCCGGCCTTTACTTCCCCGACGATGACAAACATGAAGGGTTCCGTAATTCTAGAGCGGAGTTCATTTACCGTTTGCGCCAGTTCTTCGTGGCCAATGTTTTTGGTCAGTTGATGCAGCTCTCCTACAATGCCATCAATTTCAATTCTATATTGCTTGAGTTTCTGATTCAGTATGTTATCGGTCACTATATTATTTTTTTATCTACTAAAAAGGTGTTTGGGGCTTAATATACTAAATTGTCTACAATTTAGACTTTTTAGGAACATGTTGGTCATTATTTTCATCATAAAGAAAGACAAAAGGTGTAACTTTTTATAGAATACGTAATTTTTGAACGTATTTTATGCTTTAATTGGGTATAAAGCAATTTTCTAATATAAGAGCAGCCTCTGGGCCACGGCAAAATAATAGGTATAAGACACTTAAATTGGGTGAAAAACCAGTTTTTTCTTCAAAAACTTGCGGATATCGAACTGCCTTGAAACAAGTATCAGGTTCTGATTTATAGGATTTGGGTGTAATTTTTTTTCGGAAATCCAAACAATCCTGCGGTGCTGATATTTGATAGGATACTGTAGGGGTAATTTTAGTCGGTAGCTGTAACAATGCTATAATTTCTTCCAGCAAAGCCAAATTCCAATCAAACAGAAAGTCAAACTTTGTCTTAAAAAGGGCTGCTAGATCATCTGCATAATGTTCAAAAAAAGGTGATTTTCCATAGGCCGAACGAATGGCAGCCCAGTGTTTTTTTTGCCAAGCTTGATCGTTAGCAATAGCTGTTTTCGTGATGGGCAATTGCTCATTTTTTCCTTTTTTCAGCGGAATAGAAAGCGTCAAAGGGCCATTAGGATAGGCGATCACACAGCGATTCCGGAAGGAGCCTTTTTGGTAATTTTCCTGTTTTTCGATGCAGATTTCTGGGTAGTGTACCAGCTTGCTCATGTATTGAATACAGGGCAAGTAGTGGAGTTCTAAAAGTATTTTCTGGCGTTGAATTGTCATGGTCTTTATCTAAATCATGAAATGTCTTCGTTAAGAATAAGTGATAAATTATTATTTTGTGAGCTATAATATTGTGTTTTTGTTAAAATTATTGTGTTTTATTGATAATTGTGTAAAGTAAGTATTTTTTTATTAATTTAATGTTACTAATTTAAGACTGTAGAGTCATTATATATGTTATAATATATTGTGTGAATTTGCTATCTTTGCACAATATTAAGGAATTTACCATTTATTATTAACCATTTAACATTAACATTTATGTATAAGTTTACATTGGCCATTGCTATGGCATTAATCCTACCGCTATTAAGTTTTGCCCAAGAACAAAGAACTTGCGGCTCTATGGATCATCTTGAAATGATGATGGAGCAATACCCACAGGCTATTGCTAACATGGAAGCCATTGAAAATCATACCCGTAATTTTATTGCAAATGGAACAAGCAGCAGAGCTGTGGTGACGATTCCTGTTGTTGTACATGTTGTGTATAATACTTCCGCTGAAAACATCAGTGATGCACAAGTCCTTTCTCAGATTGATGTATTGAATGATGATTTCCGTCGTCTTAATGCTGATGCAGACAATACATGGTCACAAGCGGCAGATACAGAAATCGAATTCTGCATGGCTACTGTAGATCCTGACGGTAACCCAACCAACGGTATCAACCGTGTTCAAACAGGAAAACGTTCTTTCCGTACCAATGATGATGTGAAAAAATCTGCCAAAGGTGGTGTTAATCCTTGGGATGCTTCTCAATACCTGAACATTTGGGTTTGTAACCTAGCTAACGGTATCTTGGGTTATGCACAGTTCCCGGGTGGAAGCCTTGCTACTGACGGTGTGGTTTGTTTATACAATGCTTTCGGTACTGCTGACCAAGATGATGGTTCTTTCGTTTTGAATGGTTCTTACAACTTAGGAAGAACAACGACACACGAAGTTGGTCACTGGTTGAACCTTCGCCACATCTGGGGTGACGGTGGTTGCTCTGCTTCTGATTTTGTAAATGATACACCTGATTCTGACGGTGCAAACTATGACTGTGCTTACACAGAAAGCTGTGGTTCTGCTGACATGTACCAAAACTACATGGATTACAGCTATGACTACTGTATGAATCTTTTTACGCAAGGTCAGTCTGATAGAATGAACGCTGTTTTGGCGCCAGGTGGTTTCCACTATAGCTTGACACAATCTACTGTTTGTGGTGGTGGCGGACCTGATCCTGTCTTGGGTTGTACGGATCCGAATGCAGAGAATTACAATCCTGATGCAACACAAGATGATGGTTCTTGTACTTACGCTCCAGGGTCTTGTGATACACCTACTGGCTTGTCTTATACTTCTAAACAAAGAGGAAGACGTGCTACTTTGGCCTGGAGTGCTGTTAGCGGTGCTACTAGCTATACCGTAACGATTAATGGTGGTTCTGCAACGACTACTTCCGAGACTTCTGTTTCATATTCTGGTTTAACTTCTGGTGATACTTACACATGGACAGTTACGGCTAACTGTGCAAGTGGTTCCAGTGCTGCCGCTTCTGCTACGTTTACGGCAGGTACTTCTAACAGAGGTATTGGTACGCAAGATGCATTGAGTGTATACCCAAGTCCTGCTTCTGATTTCATTACTGTAGAGTATGCTTTTGATGCTCCTAACGGATTGAAAGTAGTTGAAAACTCAAATGTTAATGTTTCTGTTGTAAACTTCTTCGGTCAAGTAATCCGTACGGTTGAAATGAATGATGTTGATGGTGGTTTCGTCTTCGACGTAAATGACATTAACCCAGGTATGTACATGATGATCGTAGAACAAGACGGTCAGCAAATAGCTAAGAAATTTATTGTAGAATAATATTTCTCAAATAATATTAAGTCTCAGGACGCCATGTATCTGAAATACGTAACCCATTCCTGACACTTAAACTATGAATCGAGGGACGAGCCGCTGGGCTGGTTCCTCGATTTTTTTATGTGAAAAAATATAAAGTAAAATCATGTCCTGTCACAATTCTGCTCTTTGTGAGCGGCTTTATTTTTTGTTGCGAAAAAAACAGTGTTCCATGATTGGAAATTGTATTTTAGGAGCAGTTTTTGCTATACTGTAGAATATAACACCCACACATGCCTTTCTCAAAATCGCTTTTTATTGCTCTTCCTTTGGCGATTTCTATACTCCCTTTTATAAAAAATAATCTAGTGACATTTTAAAATGTTTCTCCCTTATTGTTTTGTAGTATTATACGCAGTAATGTCACGAATTTTAACTTAACCCATTTAACCATTTCATTTATGTACAAATTTACATTTACTATCGTCATTACACTCATCTTTTCATTATCAACTTTCGCTCAAGAGCATAGAACATGTGGCGCTATGGATCATCTGGAAATGATGATGGAGCAACAACCAGAAATTATCGCTAACATGGATGCCATTGAAAATCATACCCGCAATTTTATCGCTAATGGAGCAAGTAGTAGGGCTATCGTTACGCTCCCTGTTGTCGTGCATGTTGTATATAATACTGCTGCCGAAAATATCAGCGATGCACAGGTGCTTTCCCAAATTGATGTCTTAAACGCGGATTTCCGGCGTGCCAATGCGGATGCGGATAATACTTGGTCGCAGGCCGCAGATACGGAAATTGAATTCTGCATGGCTACAGTAGACCCTGACGGAAACCCAACCAACGGCATCAATCGTGTTCAAACTAGTAAGCGTTCTTTCCGTACCAATGATGATGTAAAAAAATCCGCTAAAGGTGGGGAGAATCCTTGGAATACCGAACAATACTTGAATATTTGGGTTTGTAATCTGGCTAATGGCATCCTTGGCTATGCGCAGTTCCCCGGAGGAAGTCGGGCTACAGATGGGGTGGTTTGCCTGTACAATGCTTTCGGTACTGCCGATCAGGATGATGGTTCTTTTGTATTGAATAATACTTATAACTTAGGAAGGACAACAACACATGAAGTGGGGCACTGGTTGAACCTCCGTCACATCTGGGGAGATGGTGGTTGCAGTGCTTCTGATTTTGTAGATGATACACCAGATTCGGGTGGTGCTAACTATGGCTGTGGCTATGTAGAGAGTTGCGGTTCTGCTGATATGTACCAGAACTACATGGATTATAGCAATGATGCTTGTATGAATCTTTTTACGGCTGGCCAATCTGCAAGAATGAATGCAACTTTGGCGCCAGGCGGCTTTCATTATAATTTGACACAGTCTACGGCTTGTGGTGGCAATGTCCCAACACCTACTTGTGATGATGGTGTACAAAATGGGGATGAAACAGGTGTTGATTGTGGGGGTACTTCTTGTGCCGCTTGCCCAACGGCTACCTGTGATGATGGTGTACAAAATGGAGATGAAACAGGTGTTGATTGTGGGGGGAGTTCCTGTGCGGCTTGCCCGACGCCAACTTGTGATGCGCCTACAGGCTT
>JAHDGC010000309.1 GCA_020627865.1 Saprospiraceae bacterium
CCCGACCCCCTCGGTGTAAACGAGGTGCTCTGAACCAACTGAGCTAATCGCCCTATTTCACCTTTGTGATTAACGAGCTGCAAAGATATAGTTCTCAATTATAATATGCAAATCTTTCCGTAAAAAAAACACAACTTTCTTTAAACACACACTAAAAGTTTAAAATATAGCAGTTCTGTGTGCCGTTTATTGGATATGAGTTACATTAGTGTTAACTTTCATATATTTTAAAAGCATAAGTAGTTATCATAACAACATGAAGAGATTTGCCTTCAAATTCATCAAGTGGCTCGGCATTTTTGTCGTTCTGCTCATCATTGGCTTAACAACCATAGCTGCATTCTTCGAAGATCAGATTAGTACCCGACTGATTGCGGAAATAAACAAGCAGCTTAAGTCTGAATTACGTGTAGAGAAGTTCAATCTTTCTCTGCTGGCTCATTTTCCGAATGCTTCGGCAGAACTCAACAATATCAAGCTGGATGATAACGCTGGTGGCAAATTGTTGGAAGCTGAAAAATTGGCATTTCAGTGCGGCATCTTTAGCCTCTTCAGTTCTGACATCCAATTTAAATCTATGCTGATCGAAAACGGGGCTTTGTTCGTTTATGTTGATGAAAGCGGACAGGCTAATTACGATATTTTCAAAACAACATCTTCTTCTAGCAATTCCGATTCGGATTATGCGCTATCACTGGATGAAGCCCGTTTGGAAAATGTCGAACTCATCTATATTGATGAAAGATCACGCCAAGAGATAAAGATGCAGGTAAAAGAGGCAGTAACATCTGGAAAATTTAGTGGAGAAAGTGTCAAGGTGAATAGCTTTGCCGAAATGAAATCTGATTTTATCGAAATTGATGGCAAAAGGTATTTGCCGGGAAAGGAATTTGTCTATGATGCTAAAATTGACGCCAACCTCACCGACGGAAAATATTTGTTTGAACAAGTCGATCTTGCCGTAGAAGACAATCATTTCTCTATTGTCGGGGATATTGAAACTATAGACAATGCCACAGATTATGACCTCGTTATCGAAGGTAAAAAAGGAACTTTAGAATCTATGCTAGCCCTTTTACCAGAAGAATACCTCAAACAAATGGGCGATCTTGATACGAAAGGCAACTTCGAATTTGATGGCATCATCAAGGGGAAACAAACGAAAACGAAAAGCCCAGTCATCAAGGCTAACCTCGCTTTAAAAGATGGCAAAATTGGCCTAGGTTTTATGCAAAACTCCTTGAAAAATGTCAGTTTCAATGCGGTTTTTAGCAATGGAAAGGTGCCTTCAAATGCTTCTGCAGTTTTTGAAATTGCTGACTTTAAAGGTTACTTCAATCGGGAGCTGATTCAGTCCAAGATGAGGCTTTCTAACCTTGATGATCCAAGAATTGATTTTCGGATAGACGGTGTTTTGCCACTGGCTGTCGCTCATGGTTTCTTAGGCATGCCTTCTGTTTCGGATGGCTCCGGAGAATTGGAAATAAAAAACTTCCAGCTTAAAGGAAAACTTGCCGATATGGCCAATCCCAATAGAATTGGAAGGGTTGAAATGAGTGGTGCCATCGAATTTGATGATGCTTCCCTTACTATTAATAAAGAAGAAATTATAGTTGATCGAGGCAAGTTTATTTTTCGAGGAAATGATCTTAGTGTTAAAGATGTCAGAATCGAAGGGGCGGGTAATGATATACAACTCAATGGAAATTTTGTCAACCTTGTTCCCGTACTTTTTGCCGATTCCCTCAATTCCCAAAATGCAGAACTTAAATTCAGGGCTAGCCTTGATGCAAAAGATCTGGATATTGATAAATTACTGCTCCTTAGTAGTGTGGACGAATCCGCAGAAACTACAGAAGACGAAGCCCAACCGACAGAGACAACCAACCAGAAAAGGGAACGGTTAACCAATTTCCTCAACGGTACTTTTCAGGCTAAAATTGATAATTTCAACTACAATAAAATCGTAGGTACTAATTTTTCCGGTAGCCTAAAAATGGAACGTAATGAGATGATCGTTAAGGGAAAGGCCGACGCAATGGACGGCACGCTGAATATTGATGGCGACGTATTTTTTGAAGCCAAGCCTTATGCGAATATAAAAATTGATTGCGATGAAATAGATGCCAAACAGTTTTTTGAACAATGCGAAAATTTCGGGCAAGACATCCTCACCCATAAGAATCTTAGGGGAGATTTGAAAGCGAAGTTTGCCATTGATCTATTCTGGGATGAAAAAGGAGAGCTAGATATGAGGAAACTAGCCGTTCTTGCAGATGTTAGTGCCTATAATGGTGAGTTGCGGGATTTTGAAATGCTCTATGATTTTTCCAGTTATATTAAACTAAAGGATTTGAAACGGATTAAGTTTGTCAACCTCAGAAACTGGTTTGAGGTGAAGCGAGGCAAAATCTATTTTCCGTCGATGTTTATCCAAAGCAATGCCCTCAATCTGGAAATGTGTGGCGAGCATAGTTTTGATAATAAAATGCAGTACAATTTTATCGTCAATGCAGGACAAGTAGTTTGGAATAAATTGAAAAGACACAATCCGAAACTGGAACCCATCAAGGCTAAGAAAAAAGGTTGGTTCAATATATTTTACCGCGTTTGGGGTACGGTAGATAAATACCAAACCAAAAGTGACAAGCGCACCGTCAAGCGAAAAATGGAATTGAGTAAAAAACGTAAAAATGATATTCAGGCCAAGCTCCTAAAAGTATTCGGTTCCGAAGCAATGAAGGAACAAAATGAAAAATGGCAACAAAATAAATACATACCGGAGTATGACGATGGGGATAATTATGAGGAAGATTTTATCCCCGGTTTTGAGGATGAAAAAGAGGAATCTTCGGAGGACAAATATCAGGTAGAGTTGAAGAATGAAGCTGATGCAGAGGAGGAAGAGGAAGAGTATATTGAGTGGGAAGAAGAGGGGTTAGATTAACCAATGCCGATAATTTTATCTTGATGTAATTCTATTAAATCATGGGTCGCAAGAGATTCAATGATTAGTGGCAATGTAGTTTTGAAAAGAACTTTTAAGTTACGTAGTCTCATATTTCCGACTTTCACCATTACCAATTTAGGAGGCTCCCGCTTTAATAAAAACTTATGATAAAAATCTGTATCCTTTGATATTACAATGGCATTTTTTTCAACGGCCAGTGCTGTTATAACTTCATCCGAAGTGTTATTGCCTTCTCGCAATTCAGAGGTATGTAGACTTTGATAGCCTAATTCCTTTAGAAATTCACATATAGCCCAAGGCAAATGAGCGTCGATAATAAAATACATAAATAATTAGGCTGCTAAGTCCGAAATAATTACACCTTTATGCTTAATTGCCCTAGTTGCATAAGCCAAACACGCTAAAATATCTTCCCTTTCCAAATCTTTAAACTCTTCTAAAATGTCATCTATAGAGTCTCCTGCAACAAGATACTCTAAGATACTTTCTACAGGATAACGTAACCCTCTAATAGTCGGCTTACCGTGTGATATTTGTGGATCAATTGTAATTCTTTCCAGTAAATCCATAATGATAATTTTATCCAAAGATACCATTAAATTTAATAACATGTTTGGTTTGCCATAAAACTGAGCCAAAAGAAATCCTCCCAAACATGCAAAAAATCTTAATCCATGTTCGTAATTTTGCACCCTAAAAATAAGTAACATGGAATACAAGACCTTTAAAGTAAATATTGAAAATCATATCGCACAAGTTGCTTTCAACAGGCCTGAGAAAGCCAACTCCTTGAACCAACAAGCTTGGGAGGAAATGAAAGCCATTTTCGAAGCCTTAGACACAGATGATACCGTTCGCGTTATTATCCTCAGTGGAGAAGGTAAACATTTTTGTGCTGGCATTGACCTCACTTTATTGATGTCTGTCCAGCAATTCAACCAAATTCCCTGCGAAGGACGCAAGCGGGAAACCATCCGGAAATTCATCCTTGAGCTACAAGCTTGCATCACGGCCATAGAGCGATGCCGCAAACCTGTATTGGCTGCCATCCACAAAGGCTGCATCGGTGGCGGTGTGGATATTGTTTCCACCTGTGATATGCGTTACGCGACGGAAGATGCCTACTTTACCATCAAGGAAATTGACATGGGGATGGTTGCTGATCTTGGCACTTTGCAGCGATTGCCGAAAATCATTGCCCCAGGCATCATGGCAGAAATGGCCTACACCGGAAGGAAAGTCTTTGGTCCAGAAGCTGAAAAAATTGGCCTGACGAACCGCACTTTCCCCGACAAAGAAACCATGATGGCAACTGTCATGGAAATTGCCACAATGATCGCCACGAAGTCTCCCCTTTCCATTCGAGGAACCAAAGAGGTGCTACTCCACAGCAGGGATCACAGTGTTGCCGATGGCCTGAAATACATCGCAAGCTGGAATGCTGGTATGTTATTATCAGATGATTTGATGGCTGCTTTTCAGGCAAGTATGCAAAAAACAGTCCCAGCATTTAAAGATTAAGATTTTCCATTTTTGAACAAAAACCACGGCAAGCAGAGGACAACTGGAAATTGAGGGAAAAATCTTGAGAATCTACCAATCCGGCGAACCTGCCTGTCGTGCGCAAGCAGGCAGGTTCAGCTTCAGATATTTACGATATTAGGGTAATAAAAACCTCCCTTTTGCTACCCTATATATTTTTCTGGGCGAAATTTCAACTGTTTTTCAAGCACTTACGCACAAAAAAAATCAGATTATTTAAAGAATTACTTGGATTTTCATAAAAAGAAAACTACCTTTGCACTCGCAAAATTCCGGATGACAAACTATAGGGTCATCAAATTAATGGAACTTAAAAAATTTTTATTGTGGATACATTAAGCTACAAAACAAAGTCTGCTAAAAGCAGCGAAGTGGTGCGCAAGTGGCATGTCATTGATGCCGATGGCCTCGTGGTCGGTCGGTTATGCACTAAGATTGCCACAGTCCTACGTGGAAAACACAAGCCTTCTTATACCCCTCATGCAGACACTGGTGATTATATTGTTGTCATAAATGCTGACAAGGTGAGATTTACGGGTGCTAAGTGGGATCAAAAGGAATACATTACTTATTCAGGTTATCCTGGTGGCCAGAAAAGGGCTACCGCCAAAGAAATGTTGCAAAAAAAGCCGACTGCTATTGTTAAAAATGCAGTAAAAGGCATGTTACCCAAAAATAAACTGGGTCGGGCGATGATTAAGAAACTTTTCATCTATGCAGATGCTAAGCACCCACATGCAGCACAGAAACCTGAAACTTTAACACTTTAATCTAATCGAAAATTTGTTTCTTATGGAAATGATTAATGCAATAGGCCGGAGAAAAGCTGCTATCGCCAGAGTTTACCTCACCAAAGGAGAAGGTAAAATTGTTGTGAATGGTAAGGATTATAAAGAATACTTTCCACAGCGCCACATTCAGGCCAATCTAGTAGTTCCCTTTCAAACTGTAGAAATTGATAACATCTATGACATTAAGGTTAATGTCTGTGGTGGTGGTTATAAAGGTCAGGCAGAAGCCATCAGAATGGCTGTCTCTAGAGCCTTGGTAAAAATGAATGAAGAATTCAGAAAACCATTGAAAAGCCAGAAATTCCTTACCCGTGATGCGCGTGTTGTTGAGCGTAAGAAATATGGTAAGCCAAAAGCAAGAAAAAGCTTCCAGTTCTCTAAACGTTAATATCGTTTTCTGGTCTTATTTATTTTTTGAACGATTAATCTTTTTAATAAAATGTCAAAACCTACATATAAAGAATTGTTGGATGCCGGAGTACATTTCGGACACCTCAAGAAAAAATGGAATCCTAAAATGCAGCCGTATATCTTCATGGAGCGTAAGGGAATCCACGTTATTGACCTGAATCGTACTTTGGAATGCTTGGACAGAGCAACCAATGCTATTCAGCAAATAGCAAAATCTGGCCGTAAAATATTATTCGTGGCGACGAAAAAACAAGCACGCGAGATTGTTAAAGAAGCTGCATTGAGTGTAAATCAACCTTTCGTTACCGAAAGATGGTTAGGAGGTATGATGACCAATTTTGCAACGATCCGGAAGTCTGTCAAGAAAATGAACACGATTGATCGGATGCTTGCTGACGGTAGTCTGACCAGTGTAACAAAAAAGGAAAGACTGACGTTAACCAGAGAAAGAAATAAACTGGAAAAAGTGTTGGGTGGTATCGCAAACCTCAACAGAATTCCAAGTGCTATTTTCATTGTAGATATCCACCACGAACACATTGCATTGGCCGAAGCCAAAAAATTGGGGATGAAAACTTTTGCAATGGTGGATACCAACTCTGATCCATCTTTAGTAGATTATCCAATCCCTGCAAACGATGATGCGTCAAAATCAATTGCCATGATTACGCGTCACATGACTAACGCTGTCAAAGCAGGATTGAACGATAGGAGAAAAGCTAAAGTGGAACAAGAATCTGCATAGACCCCAGAGCTACTGGTTAGCTTCAAGCTAAACAATAGCTTTGACAAATATTTTAAAAACATTTAAATCATCATAATAATGGATACTGTTAAAATTTCTGCTTCCGACGTAAAGAAATTACGTGAAATGACCGGAGCCGGTATGATGGACTGTAAAAAAGCCCTTACCGAGGCCGAAGGTGATTTTGAAAAAGCAATCGCTAACCTTCGTAAGAAAGGTCAAAAATTATCTGCAAAAAGAGCAGACAGAGAAGCTAAAGAAGGTGTTGTCCTTGCTAAAACTTCTGGTAATAGAAATAATGGTGTAGTCGTAAGACTGAGCTGTGAAACTGATTTTGTTGCTAAAACAGAAAGCTTCGTTGCACTAACAGATACAATTGCTGATATCGCATTAAAAAACCTTCCGGCAACTCGGGACGATCTGCTTGCCCTTGATTTTGGTGATGGCTTGACCGTTGGAGAAAAAATCACCGAGCAAATTGGTGTGATCGGTGAAAAACTCGAAATCAGCCAATATGCCAAAATCGAAACGGCTGCAGGAGAAGGCCAAGTATTGCCTTATATCCACATGGGCAACAAGGCTGGCGTTATTGTTGCACTGAACCAAGAAGGTCCGGATAAAATGGACGCCGGAAAGAATATCGCTATGCAAGTTGCTGCGATGAAGCCTTTGGCTCTCGATAAAGATGGCATTGATGCTTCTGTCATTCAGGCAGAAATTGAAATCGGGAAAGAACAAGCCCGTGCAGCCGGTAAGCCAGAGGCAATGCTTGAAAAAATTGCCATGGGTAAGCTGAATAAATTCTACAAAGAAAATACTTTATTGAATCAGATTTATGTGAAAGATGGCAAAGTTACCGTAGCACAATATTTAGATAGTGTCTCCAAGGGTTTAACAGTCACCGACTTTAAACATATAGCACTAGGCTAAACGAAATAAAAATTTTAAAAAGCGAATTATTGTCTCAATAATTCGCTTTTTTTTAAGCATTTTCCAAGCTGGTACTATTTTCCAAAGATCGTGATAATTTATAGAACGAATTACTCATAAATAAATTCATATCTAATCATGGCTATCAAATACAAACGTGTTCTTCTAAAGCTTAGCGGAGAATCCCTGATGGGAAGCAAACAATTTGGGATAGACCCTGCTATGCTTGTTCACTACGGACAACAAATTAAAGAATTATCAGATGCCGGTGTCGAGGTTGCTATAGTTATCGGCGGAGGTAATATTTTTAGAGGGCTTCAGGCTTCTGACTCTGGCATTGAAAGGGTGCAGGGAGATTACATGGGCATGTTGGCAACCGTCATCAACGGCATGGCATTACAAAGTGCCCTAGAAAAAATCGGTGTTTTCACCAGACTGATTACGGCCATAGAAATGCAGGAAATTGCAGAACCGTATATCCGGAGAAGAGCCATAAGGCACCTTGAAAAAGGGCGTGTTGTGATTTTCGGTGCCGGAACAGGTAGTCCATATTTTACGACAGATTCTGCCGCGGCATTAAGGGCCAATGAAATTAGTGCTGACGTTATCCTTAAAGGTACCCGCGTAGATGGGATCTATACTGCCGACCCTGAAAAGGATCCTGAGGCGAAAAAGTTTGACCAGCTTTCTTTTACGCAAGTGATCAGCCTCGGCCTCAATGTTATGGATATGACGGCCTTTACGCTTTGCCAAGAAAATAATATTCCGATCATTGTTTTTGATATTAATAACCAAGATAATCTTAGGATGATTATTAATGGGGAAAAAGTCGGGACTTTGGT
>JAHDGC010000310.1 GCA_020627865.1 Saprospiraceae bacterium
ACTAACCGTCTGTATAAACGTTATGTAGTTGTTGTATATCCCCTGACCATATTAATAATAAAATAATAGATGAAAAAGATAATCGGAATATTTACATTTTTATTGGCTGCAACCGTTTTTGTTACTGGACAAGAAGCGGCTCCGGTACAATTGGAAAAGCCCTTAATGCAGCTTGAAAATTCGTTGCTTTGGGAAATTAGTGGAAATGGCCTTGCATCTCCTTCCTATTTATATGGCACCATCCATATGATTGATAAAAAGGATTATTTCCTTACCGAAGAAACCAAAGTCGCTTTTAAAAAGGCCCAAAAAGCGACCTTTGAAATCGACATGGCAGAGCTGAACAATATTTTCTCCCAGGTTTCATTGATGATGGGCGCAATGATGAAGAATGGCCATACTTTGAAGACCTTGCTGAATGCTGAAGATTACAAGTTGGTTTCAGGCCATTTCGAGCAGATCGGGTTTCCGATGTTTCTTGTGGATCGGATCAAGCCCATGTTTTTGGCGACCCTTGCTGGAGGGGATCTGTCCCCGGAAAGCCTCATGGGCGGTGGAGATATGATGTCTTATGAAATGGAGTTTATGGCAATGGCAGAAGAACAAGAAAAGGAAACCGGAGGATTGGAAACCGCAGCCTACCAAATGAGCATGTTTGACAGTATCCCATACAAAGCACAGGCCGATATGCTGGTAGAAAGCATCAAAACTGCAGATGAAGATGATGGCGTGGATCAATTGCAGGAAATGGTGGACATGTACAAGAATCAGGATATTAATGCTATGGTTCGTTTGATGGAAGGTGACGAAGACCTCGGCGAGTTTGGTGATTTACTGTTGAATAATCGTAATAAGAATTGGATTCCGGTCATGGGAGAAATGATGCGGGAACAGGTGACCTTCTTTGCAGTGGGTGCCGGGCATCTTGGCGGCAAGGAAGGCGTGATTAATCTGTTGAGGGATGAGGGGTATGAGGTGAAGTCGTTGCATTAATTAAATTCGTTATTGTAGAAACATGATGCATCGTGGAGACGGAATGCATTCCGTCTCTACAGCAAAGAACGATTACGATAAATGATCCACATGAATATTCCTCTAGCGGCGAGAAATACCAGTAGCGCGACCCATAAACCATGATTGATCCAAGTTGTTTCCCCGATGTATAAGGCAACTAGGTAAAGGACAAAGGACAACAACATCGTATTTCGCATTTCGCGGGATGCAGTCAGGCCGATGAAAATGCCATCCCAAATATAACAGGGTGTGCCCACTAGTGGCAACAAAATCATCCATGGTAAAAATGTTATAGCAGCATCAATGACATCTTGCTTGTCAGTAAAAATATGCAACAACATATTTCCTCCCAAACCGTAAAGCAAGCTAAAACCGACAGCCAAACCCATTCCCCAGAAGAAACTCAAATTAACGGCTTTTCGCAATCGCGATGTATCTTTCGCTCCAGCATACTTCCCCACCAAACTCTCTGCTGCAAAGGCAAATCCATCTACCCCATAGGACATCCAATTCAGGAACTGAAGGAGAATGACATTGACCGCCAACAGGGTTGCGCCCGCTTCTGCGGAGCGACTATAAAAAATGGCAAAGGCCAAGGTAAGGCAAATTGTCCGGATAAAAATATCTCGATTGATGACCAGAAATTGTTTCAACATTTTCCACTCCAAGATAGCCTTTCGCTCCATGAATTTATGATAAGCTTTATATTTATAAAAAAGCAACACAAAGCCCAACAAACATCCCGCATATTGAGCAATGACGGTACTCCACGCTACCCCATCCACATCCATTTTAAATTGGTAAACGAACAGAAAACTCAACACTATATTCACAATATTAATAAAAATGGTTAAGACAAGCGGATAGATGGCATTTTGCATACCAAAAAACCAGCCCATGATAGCATAAAGTCCCAAGGTTGCGGGAGCAGCCCAGATTCGGATATAGAAATAGGTTTCCACCAAATGGCGTTGATCTGCCGTAACATTCATCAATACAAAGCCTGCCTCTCCAAGTGGTTTTTGCAATAATAAAATAGCAATGGCAAGCAACAAAACAACAAGGATTGCACGTCCTAGGGTATTAACAATCTGTTCCTTGTTTTGCTTTCCGAAAGCCTGAGCCGTCATGCCTGTTGTCCCCATACGGAGAAAGGCAAAGTTCCAGTAAATGAAATTAAAGATCATGGCCCCGATGCCTACAGCTCCAAGGTGCAGGGCGGACATACGTCCCATCAAGGCGGTATCTACCGTGCTGAGGAGCGGTACAGAAATGTTGCTGATGATGTTGGGAATGGCAAGGCGGAGGATTTCTTTGTTCATTGGGGTAAAGATAGCCGGATTATTGTTGTAAAAAAATTCCCGCTAATATTTTGTTATCATATTAGCGGGATAAACATAACTATAAATAAAATTTTGTATAAAGTATGATTACAAAGGCAAAGTTAATGCATTAGATCATTATCCTTTACCATTACTTCTACTTTTGCCTTGCGGCTCTTTGCTGAGGGGCGGAACCATTAAGGGGAGCAAGCGGCACACACGGCCCAATCACTGCTTGAAATTCAGCATTCAGTTGCACCTCGAATCCAGCATTCAGCAAAATATCCGTCCCTGCTTGATAGGTAACATTTCTACCGGCAGGAACCATTCCCTCGGAGATAACAGATATATTAGCATTAGCATTAACTTCAGAAAGTCCTGTGATATTAATAACATCTTCACATCCAGGAGGCGGCGGACAAATATCAAAAGCATTAATACTAAAATCTATATCTCTATCTATGCAATAGTCAATAACACCCACACCAGAACAAACAACTCCGATAGTTGGAGCCTGAAGATTGATCGTATCTATGATACTTGCAAGCCCAATAACCGTGAGGGTATCTGCACCAAAAGCACCGAGAATATCAAATACCTGCGTCAGATCCTGAATTTGATCTCCCGAGGTATACCCTAATGTTTGATTAATTGCTGTACAAATCGGATCTAAACCCGCAGGTGTATTATCATTGACAGAAGTACAACAAATATCAAAAAGACTACTTTCCATGGCATCAACGAAATTCTTGATAACCTGAATATCATAACATACTGGCTGAACGGAAACACAATACCCCTCATAGAGCGTCGGATCAAAATCAAGCGTAGTAGTTGAGCCCAAAATTACCGTATCTGCTGTATTGACAATTATATATTCGGAGTGTAAGGTTCCACAAGCAGGCGTACCCACACATTGTGATGCAGCACCAGGGGCAAAAGCAACCGGCCCTTCACCACAATTCACAGCAGTGGCCGTAGCAGGGCATTGCGCATTCAATTGAATAAGGCCGAAGATCAGCATCGAAAAGACTAAATACAATTTTTTCATAATTTTTTTATTCGTTAAAGGAATTAAGTGAATGAAGTGTGAATCGGAAAGATTTTGCTATAAAAGCAAACAAGGCAAAACAAAATGTACACGAATCCATAAGTAAGCAACTTATAAATGTCATACAATTCATTTTACCACTTCCCTAATAAAAATTTTGTTTTAAATTTTTAAGTAAAAAAAATTAATTTTAAGCCATGTGCATTACAATATTAATCATGCTCTTTCTAATTTATTGCAATACACACTTTACGAGAAAGATTTTTGAACAATTAGTAAATATATGAAATATTTTTTTAAAAAAGGAATTGTTTTTTAAAAAAATACAAATATAAGATTTCAACTATTCCGCCTAGATTTATTTAAAACCACGAAAATTATAAGCCCAACTGTATGTAAATCCACACATTCTTTATACTTTTAGGGTGATCTAAATTATAGACTCTAATACCTTAAAAATTATGCACATCACTTGAACGTCGTAAGCATTACGACGCTACGGTGAACACTTTTTTAAAACCTAACTTAAATGCAACCCATAGCAATCCGTTCAAAAAATCTCTCTGGTGCAGAAATCTCATGGTTTGCCCCTATATGTAATGGCGATGATGCGTATCTAGGCAGCCACGATCTCCGGTATAAATCCAACTGGTGCAACACGTCCAATATTTTATTGACTGCTGATAAATTGGGCTATAGCAATATCCTTTGCCCTTCGTCCTATCAGGTTGGACAAGATACGTTGACCTTCGCTTCGGCAGTTGCTCCGCTTACCCAAAACATCAATTTGCTGGCCGCCATCCGCTGTGGTGAAGTTCACCCTCCGATGCTGGCTCGTGCTATCGCAACATTGGATCATATTTTGAAAGGGCGACTTACGATCAATATCATTTCTTCTAACTTGCCGGGCACGGATTTGCCTTCTGCCGATCGCTACCAGCGTTCTCGCGAAGTTATCGAAATCCTGAAACAAGCCTGGACACAAGATTTCATTGATTTTCAAGGTGACTTTTACAATATAAAATTGCCGACGGCTCCAGTAAAGCCTTATCAGCAAAATGGTGGTCCACTCCTATACTTCGGCGGGTATTCTCCACCGGGTGTTGACCTGTGCGCAAGGCATTGCGACGTATACTTGATGTGGCCAGAAACGGAAGAAAAGCTATATGGATTGATGAAGAACATGAGTGAAAAAGCTGCGGCCTATGGGAGAACTGTAGATTTTGGCCTCAGAATCCATATGGTTGTCCGGGAGACGGAAGCCGAAGCTAGGGAACATGCCCGAAAGATGATGACCAAAGTGGATGCAGAAAAAGGGAAGGAAATCAGGGAGCGGGCATTGGATGCCAAATCGTACGGGGTTTCTCGTCAGGCTGAAATGCGGAATATCTCTGATGATGACGGTTTCGTGGAGGATAATCTTTGGACAGGTATCGGGCGAGCGAGATCTGGTTGCGGAGCTGCCCTCGTTGGCAATCCGGATCAAATTTTGGCCAAAATCCAGCGCTATATGGATATGGGTATTCGTGCATTTATTTTTTCTGGCTATCCTCACCTGGACGAGTGCAAAATTTTTGCCCAGTATGTTTTACCCAAACTTAAAAATATTTCTATGCCGATTGTGCAGGGACGAATTCCGGAGATGTTGCCGGATACACCGTTGGCGGCTGGGAAACGGGGATAGTAGTGGATTGGTGATTAGGATGCTGCTGGTAAAAGGGAAACCATAAAGATAGGGATGCCTATTCGAGGTGGCGTCTGACTGCTGTTGGTGATTATGGATTGGTGTGCCCCCTAGCAAATGGGAAACCTCAAAGTATAGAGATGCGCTCTTCGGAGCGATGTCTGACTTCTGCTAGTAAAAAAATTAAACAAGCTTTCTTCTTCCATAACAAAAATAATTAAAATCAGGCCTTAACAAACCTACAAAATGATTGATCTACTCATCGTCTGCGCATATTTTACGATTATTTTTATCGTTGCTATTTCCGGCCGACATGGAAAGGACATCAGCGCAGAAGAATATTTTTTGAGTTCTAGGAATTTGCGCTGGCCTTCTGTTGCCCTTTCCACTATTGCGACCAACATCCAAGGGTACCAGTTTCTTGGCATGATGGGTTCGGCCTATCTTTATGGGATAGCCCAAGCCAATTTGGAAATCAATGCGATTCAAGGCATTTTGATGGCTGCTTTCATTTTTGTCCCCATGTATCTAAGGGATAAGGTTATTACCATAACCCAATTTATCAATAAACGATTGGGCAAGACAGTCGGGTTGATGTACTCCCTTGCGAACCTCGCCCTGTTTTCTACCATCACGCTTGGTGCCGCATTGTTTTGGGGAGCCTATGCAGCCGACCTTGTCTTTGCGGATTATCTTACTTTTATCAGTGAAGACCGCATCACACGGATTGCGGTTATGATTTTGGGATTGGGTATTTTCTCCGCTATCTATACTTACTTTGGAGGACTTGCGGCTGTAGTCAAAACAGATATTATCCAATTTTCCATTTTGCTTTTAGGTGGGCTTGCTGTTTTGTTTGTATCCATTCATCACTTGGGCGGCTGGTCACAATTGTATGAAAAAACACCGGAGTTGATGCACCTTCACCTTCCGGCAGATCATGAAAAATTACCTTGGATTCATATCTTTGGTTTGTTTTTATTGAATATCAATTATTGGTGTGCGAACCAATCTGTAGTCCAACGTTCTTTGGCTGCAAGAAGCTTGAAGGAAGCACAGATTGGGTTGATGGTCGGCGGATTGATGAAGTATGTGATGGCTGTCATCATCGTGGTACCCGGGGTTGCCCTTGTCGGCATCTTGGGACAGAATGGATTGGCCGAACCAGATATGGCATTTCCATATTTGGTCAAAGAGTACTTACCTGTTGGTATCAAAGGTTTCATCTTATGTGCACTCTTTGCGTCTTTGATGAGTACGGTAGATTCTACTTTTAATTCTTTAGCGACCCTATGGTCTATAGACATTTATAAAGGGTATATCAAAAAAGATGCAACGGAAAGACAGGTAGTTAATGCCGGAAAGAAAACAATTTTGTTTACCTTACTGACAGGTGTTGTGATGGGTTTCATTTTATTATATGTAAAATTTAAAAACCCAGGAGCAGCCTTTACCCATACTTTAAATGAACTGCGGTACTATATCAATTGTGGCATCGTTGTCATCATTTGCTCTGCGGCCTTTTTGGTTGCCCCCAATCATCGGGTTGCTTTAATCGCATTTTGCTCAACAATTCCTTTACATTTAATCATTATCCGATTATTTCCGGAGATGAATTATTTTGTCAGGGCGATGTGGGTTATTTTAATTGCTTTTGCGTTTGTTTATTTAGGAAGTTTCAAAGACGGCTGGAAGTCTTGGAAGGATCTTGTTATTTTTGATTCAAAGGTAATCGGGCAAATTGGATTAGGGTTGGCGGCGTCGCTCGTTTTCCTGCATATTATCTTTCATTAAAGGCAGATACAATCCGCCTCTACATTCGTCCGTATATTTGCCACAACCAACTAAATATGGAAAATAAAAAATACACCACTATCCATTATCATGGGTATCTGCAACTGGATAAAATTTTGGATGCCCAACGGATGAGAAGTGCCGAACTGGAAGAGCAAGCTGCACATGACGAGATGCTTTTTATTGTTGTCCATCAGGTTTATGAACTTTGGTTCAAACAAATTCGGCATGAGCTGGATTCCGTATTGGATTTGTTTCAAACACAAAGCGTCGATGAACGCAATGTAGGCACGGCAGTACATTACCTTAACCGAGTTATAGAAATCCAAAAACTGCTGATCCAGCAAATCCGGATTATGGAAACCATGACACCATTGGATTTTCTGGATTTTAGAAACTACCTTTTTCCTGCTTCCGGATTTCAAAGTTTTCAGTTTCGGATGTTAGAGGGTATGTTAGGCTTACCGGAAACAGAAAGGCTTACCTATAACAATCACCATTATGCTTCCGTTTTTCCAGAAGACCAGCAAAAAGCACTGGCCGAAATTTATACAAAAGGGACTTTGTTTGATGTAATTGAGGCTTGGCTAGAACGGACACCATTTTTACAATTTGGTGATTTCAGATTCTTGGCGCACTATAAAAAGGCAGTTGAGAATATGATTAAAAAAGAACAGGAGGCTATTAAGAGTTCTGACTATCTGGATGAGAAGGAAAAAGCCATGCGCCTCAAAATGTTGGGTAGCACGGACACTTACTTTCTTTCTATTCTCGATCCCGAAGTACACAGGCAGATGCAAGAAGCAGGCAAATTACGGCTCTCTTACAAGGCAACGGTAGCAGCCTTATTGATTAATCTGTACAGGGATGAACCCATCTTGCACGAACCTTTCAAGCTTTTAATGTGCTTGGTTGATATTGATGAATTGATGACCACTTGGCGATACCGGCATGCACAGATGGTACTCCGGATGTTGGGTAGAAAAATCGGAACAGGCGGTTCTTCAGGTCATGATTACTTGCATGCTACTGCCGTGAAACACCATATTTTTTCTGATTTGCATAATATTTCTACCTTGTTGATTCCAAGGTCGGAGTTGCCCGAATTACCCAAGGCGTTGAAACAAGAATTGGGTTTTTATTTTAGCTTGAAGGGGTAGTAGCAAAGAGGAATTTTGCACTTTTGCGCTCCAGCCATTTTATAACTGCCTGCCTGACAAGTTCACGCAGACAGGGCAATGATATGACGTTCCTACAGAACTCATATCTACATGCACACATTACACATAATAGAACTAGTACCATGTTAAAAATAAAAAATTATATCAATGGAAAGTTGGTTGCTCCGGCCTCAAAAAAAT
>JAHDGC010000311.1 GCA_020627865.1 Saprospiraceae bacterium
TCAGGTAACGGGGCAAGGAACTTCTTTCAGCTACGCATGGAGCGATGGTGGCACCGGACAAACCCGGAATGATCTCGCTGCTGGCATGTACGATGTTACGGTTACGGACAATGGCCCGATGGGTTGTTCCACAACAGTAATGGTCATGCTTACGGATAATGTATCCGGTGGTGCAGAGATCGTATTGGCACAGCCTGCCATCGAGTTGAATTGTGCAGGTGATGCTTCTGGTTTGATTGAATACGAAGTCATTGAAGCACTTGGATTTGAAAGCCCTGCGACTACTGAAATTCTGAACAGCAATGGACAGACAGTAGGGGATTCAGGTCTTGGTATTGGAGAATATTGTGTGGTTGTTTACGATGGGAATGGTTGCTTCGCTGGTCAATCTTGTTTCGAGATTACAGAACCTGCTCCGATCAGTATTACGATTTCCGCTGCGAGCGCGACTTGTACGGTAGGTGGTTCCATCGGGCTGGATGTATCAGGTGGTTCTGGTGCTTATAGCTACAATTGGAGTGACCTTGGCGGTAACGATAATCCGGAAGATAGAGCCGATATGGATGCTGGTATTTATGCCGTAACCATTACGGACACGAATGGTTGTGCCGTTGTTGCCAATGGCATTACTGTGATGAATGATTGTGACTGTGTCTTGCCTGTTGTAAACAATGTGGTAACAGTCAACTCTACTTGTGGTAACGCAGAGGGACAAGCAACGGTTGATGTTGTCGGAAACGAGGCAGACTTCATGTATGCTTGGTCTGGAAGTAACAGTACAACCAACACGGCAACGAACTTGTCGGCTGGTAATTACAGTGTTACCATTTCAAGGCCAAACAATCCAACTTGTTTCATCGTTGAGTCCTTTACAATTGATAATACAGATGGCCCAATTGGCAGCTTGCCGGTAAGAACGCCAGCGACTTGTAACCTTGACAATGGTACGGCTAACTTCGGTGATCCATCAGAGCCAACGACCTTTGCTTGGAGTGATGGTGGCGTCGGTTCTTTCAGAGATGATCTTTCTGCTGGAATCTACACGGTAACCATTACACGAGACAGCGCACCGGATTGTCCGAGTTACGTAACATTTGAAATAGAAAGTGATAATCCATTATCAGCGACGCATACGATCAATGTGTATCCAACTTGCGGAGTAGCAAATGGGCAAGTGACCATTAATGTTACCGGCGGCTCTGGTGATTATACCTTCAACTGGGGAGCTGGTGCTACACATAGCGACCTCGAAGCAGGTACATACTCCGTACTGGTTTCTGATAACGTAACAGGTTGTACGACAACAGTCAACTTTGTACTGCCAAATGATGTAGGGCTAGCCTCTGTTAACATAGTAGAGCCAATCATTAGCGTATCCTGTGCAGGAGCCTCAGACGGAACGGTGAACTTTACACCTGCTTACGAGCCTGACTTCGTATTCCCTGAAACAATTACCATTTTCGATAATGATGACAATGCCTACGGAACAAGTGGCCTCGCGCCGGGTACGTACTTCATCGTAATTACGGATGGTGATGGTTGCATCGCAGGTACAGAAGCCTTTGAGGTGGTTGCGCCAGATCAGATTATGATTACCGCAGACGTAACGGCTTACACTTGCGATACGGATGGCAGTATTGATATTGCCGTCTCTGGTGGAACAGGTGGCTATAGCTACAACTGGGAAGACATGATCGGAACGTTGAATGAAGATGATAGATTTGGATTGACACCGGGTACGTATAACCTAGTTGTTACGGATGCCAACGGTTGTGAAGCAATTGCTTCCTTCATGGTGGCAGACGATTGCGCGGGTTGTCAAGATCCAATCATTACCGGTGTGGATACAGGTGATGCAGATTGTAATGTGAGTAACGGAACAGCTACCGTAAATATCAATGGTAACAGTACTGGTCTAACCATGACCATCACGCCAAACGCAGGTACAATTACTGGATTACAAGTTTCAGGCTTACCTGCTGGATCATACACCGCTACGGTATTCGATGCATCTTGTTCCTCAACGACTACATTTGTCATCAATAACGTGGGTGCTGGTCAGGCAACACTCGTTTCATCTTCGGATGCTACTTGTGCCGGAAACGACGGTTCAGCGACCTTCTCACCAGATACATACACCTACGCGTGGAGTGATGGCGGAACGGGTTCAACACGTACCGATCTTGCTCCGGGCTTGTATGACATTACCGTTATGGACGATCAGAATTGTACTTCCATTACAATGGTAACAATTGCAGATGATTGCGCCGGCTGTGATGTTGCTGCGGGTATTATCGGAACGACTGATCCAACTGCATTCTGTGTCGATGATAGCAATGCTGATGTGGTAAATGTTACCGCAAGCGATTCGGATAGTGATTTCTTCGCGCTCATCATAACGGATGATGCTGGTGTGATCCTAACGGTTGTAGATAATACCAGTTTTGCACCAGATTTTGAAGGACAACCTGCCGGAACATGCTTCATCTATGGTGTGGCTTATGACAACATCACCGGATTGGTTGGCGGCTTGAATATCAGTGATCTTGATGGTTGCTTCGAGCTTTCCGCTGCGATTGAAATTACGCGCCTTACAGGTACGGATTGCCAAGATTGCGATGTATTCCCTGTATTGGATATGATTATGACTACGGATGCTACTTGTGGAAATGAAGATGGCGCGGCCACGATTTCTATGGAGGGCAACGAAAATAATTACACCTACACTTGGTCTGCTAATAATGGTACGACATCTGGAAGCACGATCTCTGGATTAGCTGCCGGAACATACACGGTTACGATTACGGATAACAATAATGTACTTTGTTTCATTATCGAGTCCTTCTCCGTTATAGATAATATTCCGGTTGCAACGGCAACAACAACAGGAGCAACCTGTGCCGGAAATGATGGTACCGCTACCTTCACGCCAGATACTTACACATATGATTGGAGCGATGGTGGAACAGGTTCAACGCGTACCGATCTTGCACCTGGCTTGTATGATGTTACGGTTACTGATGATGTGGAATGTACTTCTGTTACAGTGGTTGAGATTGCGGATGATTGCCCAGCTTGTTCGGTTGATGCCGGTACACTTGGAACAACTGATCCGACAACCTTCTGTGTAGATGATACGAATCCTGATGTGGTGAACTTAACTGCAGTAGGTACAGATGGTAGCTTCTTCACTTTCGTGATAACAGATGAAAACGGCAGCATTCTGTTAACAACAGCAGATACAGCACTGGACTTTGAAGGCCAAGATGCTGGAACTTGCTTCATCTACGGATTGGTTTACAACGACATCACTGGATTAGTGCCTGGTGCAAGTATCAATGATCTAGGTGGCTGCTTCGACCTTTCTAATGCAATTGAAATTACACGCCTGACGGGTAATGATTGCATCGACTGTGAAGCATTCCCTGAATTGAATGGTGAGATTATGACTACAGATGCCAGTTGTGGAAATGAAGATGGCTCTGCCTTAGTTTCCCTCATTGGCAATGAAAATAATTACACGTATACTTGGTCTGCAAACAATGGTACAGCATCAGCCAATAGCCTTACCGGATTGGCAGCAGGAACATACACCGTTACCATTACGGATATGGATAACCCACTTTGTTTCCTCATCGAGTCCTTCTCTATTGGAACAACGGATGGCCCAGAGGTTGCCGACCCAATCATCACTGCTGCTACTTGTGATGCTGCTGATGGTGTTGTTGACCTTGGTGTAACGATTCCTGAACTTGTCTTCAACTGGAACGATGGCGGAATTGGTAGCTTGAGAAGTGACCTTGTCGCTGGTACTTACCAGATTACGGTTACAGACATCAATGCTCCGGATTGTCCACAGTATCTTTCTGTGACGGTGCCATCTGAATCTCCATTGATGGTGGAAGAAGACATCGTGACCTTATCGGATTGTGGTGTAGCAAACGGTGCTGTGAATATTATTGTTACGGATGGTAGTGACAATTACAGTTACACATGGAGTGATGGCGGCAGTACGAATGCTGATCGTAATGATCTACTGTCTGGTATTTACGGAGTAACCGTTACCGATAACGATACAGGTTGTGAAGCTACCCTGACATTTACCCTTACGGATAATGTCGCTGCGGGTGCAACAGTCAACTTGGACTCTGATATGGTTACGGTAAGTTGTATCGGAACAACTGATGGAACTGTAGTGTACACTATAGATACTTTAGCTGGATTTGTGGCTCCTGTAATTGATGTGATTCGTGATACAGATGGTGTTGTTCAAGCAAATGGCGATTTGGCTCCGGGTAGCTATTGTGTCATCGTTACCGATGGTGACGGATGTGTTGCCGGACAAGCTTGCTTCGAGGTCGTAGAACCAGAACCGCTTGACATTGATATTGCACAAACCAATGCGGATTGTGATGTTAATGGAAGCATTACCATTACGGTAGCCGGTGGTACTGGAGGATATACCTTCGATTGGGCTGACCTTACCGGTACAGACGACGATGCAATCCGTACCGATCTAGCGGCTGGAACATACAATGCAACCATTACGGATGCGGCAGGTTGTACCATCGAAACGGGTGATCTGCTTATCGGAGATGATTGCGATACAACTCCGGATACGCTATTGTTAACCACAATAGAAGAAACGCCTGTAGACACTTGCTTGTCCTTGGCTGATATTGGAGTATTTGATTCCGCAACGGTCTGTGAAGATCCAGAAAACGGAGCACTTGCTATTACAGACAATTGTATCACATATACACCAGATGCTGGTTTTGTAAATGATATGGATACGATGTGTGTAGTGCTGATTGATGCAGATGGCGTGAGTGATACGACGATTATCATTGTTTCTGTTGAAGAAGAAATGGTAGTTGATCCATCACCGGATACCATATTGTTAACAACAGTAGAGGAAGTTGCGGTAGACAGTTGCTTATCACTAGTTGATCTAACTGGCGCTTTCGATACCTTGACGATCTGTGAAGATCCATCCAACGGAATGCTTGACATTACAGACAATTGTATCACATATACACCAGATGCTGGTTTTGTAAATGCTAATGATACAATGTGTGTGGTGCTGATTGACGAAAATGGTGTGAGCGATACAGCGACCATCATTGTTACGGTGAATCCATTGTGTGATGAATTATTCGCGATAGATACGGTTGAAATCGTCACTTATGACTGTGTGATCGGTGGTGAATTCTGCTTGGATATTTCCTTACTAGAAATCAACAACTACACGATCTTGGATAATGGTTTACCATACAGTAATGTACTCGAAGGTTGCAACATTGATACCCTGATTTCTTACTCACCGACACCATTCTTCGATGACTTCGGGCCTTATACGCTTGATTCTTGGGTGGTCGATGGCGATACACTATCCGGTACTTTCGAAGATGCTGCTTCTTTGGTTGACTTGATGAATACATTAGATCCGAATGGAGACTGGGAAGTAACCGCAACGGCTGACATCGTTGGTGGTCAGGAAGGTGTGATGTACAGTAACTTGGATTATACAGATCTTTCCTTTGGAACATCAGCGTTCCTTGGCGTATCTGAGTTACCAATTCCACTAGGCACGAAGCTTTACCTCAGCGATGGTTTCCATAATCTGGTCATTACCAATAATGAAACAGGTTGTGCTGATAGCCTTGTTGTTGGAGTAGATTGCATTGACTGCCCAGATATCTATACTGGTCCGGATACTGTAATTGCAGATGACTGCGATGGCACTGCCGAGATTTGCTTAGATGCACTTGATCTGGCTTCCACTGATGATTACACGATCCTTGATAATGATGTCGTATACACTGGACCGTTTGACACTTGTTCTGAAGAAACAATCTTCTCTTACGATTATACCATTGTAGAGGATACCCTCAATGTTGGGCCTTATAGCCTTGATGAGTGGAATGTCGGGGATACTACCTACACTATTGCTGCATTTACAGATGTTGAAGCATTGGTAGATTCCATGAATGTCTTTGATCCTAATGGTAACTGGGACGTTGATCCTATAAACTTTACCATCACGGGTGGTGTGGATACGACAGGTTACGGAACGATGTCGATTAGTCAAACTGCTTCTGGCTCTACTTCTGCATTGCTTATTGCAACAGAGAACACAATTACATCTGGTCTGACCATTGCCTTGGATACGGGTTATCACTTAGTAATGGTGACGGATAATGTGACCGGTTGCGTTGATATGTTGGAAGTTACAGTGGATTGTGATGATACGGTGATTGATTCTTCATACGTGTATATCACTATGCTTGAAGGAACAATGGATACCATCTGCGTAGATATTGATACTACGATGATTGGTGCGTTGCAAGATATTAACCTAGTTTGTCTGGATGATTCAGATGGAAATGTGAACATCTTGACGACTTCGGATGTAAATTGTTTTGCGCTGTCTGCCGAGCTACTTGGTGTGGATACCTTCTGTATCGAAGTCTGCGGATCGTTGGCTTGTGATACAATAAGTTACATCGTCGAGGTAATCGATATAGACGAGGTTCGTGAGCAAGTCGTTATCAACTTTACCGATACACTTTGCCTAGATTTGACCGTCTTCCAAGGCACTGTAGATACCATCTACAATATCTGCGAAGATCAATCTGGTACATCCGTAGATTTCACATTTGATGAAGATACTTACTGCATCGAAGCATTTGGTTTTGAGTTGGGTGTGGATACGGCTTGTGTGGTGATTTGTGATGACCTCGGATTCTGTGATACGACGACAGTCATTTACGAAGTAATTGCTCCTCAAACGACTTACGTACTGGATACCATCTTGACGACGGTTGATCCGATAGAGGTCTGCTTGGATACGACAGAGCTGTCTGGTCTGGTGACTTCCATCGAGAATGTCTGTGAGGATGAAATGGGAGAATCGGTGAGCTTTACCATAGATTCAACCAACTACTGTATCACTTACGAGCCAATTGATGTCGGTGTCGATAGTGCCTGTATCGTTCTTTGCGATGAGTTCGGTATTTGCGATACGACCATATTCATCATAGATGTATTGCTCACTGGGGAGCCACCAATTGCTGTAAATGATACAGCCATTACCAATAAGAGTACTGCCGTTGATATTAACATCCTGTTAAATGATATAAAAGCTGATATGGTAACTGTGGATATTATCATGGATCCAATGTATGGTGACCTCACAATAGATACCGCGAACATCGTAACGTATGATCCTGATGGAGATATGTGTGGTATGGTAGATAGTTTCATCTACTCGATTACAAATGAATTCGGTGTCGATACCGCTACGGTTACGATTAATGTCGTCTGTGATGATATTACGGTATACAGCGGTTTCTCTCCGAATGGCGATGATACCAATGAATTCTTTATGATAAGGGGAATTGAAAATTTCCCAGATAATACAGTTTCCATTTTCAACAGATGGGGTAACATGATTTTCAGCGTGGAAGGATATGATAATATCCCCGAAGGTAAAGTGTGGGATGGTCGCTGGGAAGGAAACGATGTACCAGACGGTACTTATTTCTATATCATTGACGATGGGCAAGGCAATAAGTATTCCGGATACGTACAAGTACATAGATAAATCTGAAAACAAAGGAAAATTGCGGGGGGAAACTCCTTCCTTTTCCTTTGCACTTACAAAGTATACTGATAAGAAATAGTCGTCATGTTGGGAAATTGAAGCGAGGGGGTCTGGCTCTTTTCCTATAGCATAGATGGCTGTATTTGAGCTACTTACATAAAAAATAGTTCATACTTTAAGGCCGGGCAATAGTGTCCGGCCTTTTTTGTCTTTACACACTGTATTAAAGACGAATCACGGATGACTAATACTACAATAGCTCACATTAGAGTAGGTTTAGGGAACAAAAGCCAAGAAAATGCGAACGAATCACTGGCAACCAATCTCTTTTGCACCGCTCGCAGCACACATAAAACCTTATTGTAAGGCATGATTTTTGGCGATTCTCTATAGGTATCTAAGACTGTTGGACGAGAAAAAGTAAGGTTTTGATTTATAGTGCTGTATAGTTATTGAAATATTGTATATTAATTTTTGTCGTTTACTGTTCTTCTAAAACAAACTATTATGAAGAATTTTTTTACTGTTTTTTTTATCTTTTTTGTAAATATTTACGTCCATGGACAGCAGGATCCCATGTTTACCAAATACATGTTCAATTCCTTGGTTTTTAATCCTG
>JAHDGC010000312.1 GCA_020627865.1 Saprospiraceae bacterium
ACCTTCGGGTTATGAGCCCGACGAGCTACCAACTGCTCCACCCCGCGATATATCCTAATCGATGAATCGACTTTATTTTTTGTTGTATCCCTTTCCTTCGAAACGGGTAACAAATATAAATACAAATTTAACATAGAAAAAGTTTTCAAGGGATAATAAAAAATATCTTCTTCCAAATAAGAAACAATATGTTTAAGACAACTGTTAACTTGCTATAAATCAAAAGAATAATGGATAATTTAGAAGTGGCTACGTTTGGGGCTGGTTGTTTTTGGTGTGTGGAAGCAGTATTTCAAGATCTCAAAGGCGTTCAGAGTGTCGTCTCCGGTTATACTGGAGGGAAGACTGACAATCCCACTTACCGAGATATTTGTACCGGATTAACAGGACATGCCGAAGTGGCCAAAATCACCTTTGACCCAAACACGATATCGTTTGAAGAGATTTTGGAGGTCTTTTGGACAACGCATGATCCGACGACATTAAACCGTCAAGGAGCCGATAAGGGAACACAATACAGAAGTGCGATTTTTTATCATGACGATAAGCAGCGAGAAATTGCCGAAAAATCGAAGAAAGAGTTTGCAACCGCCTTATGGACCGATCCTATAGTTACAGAAATTACTCAGGCCCCACAGTTTTATTCGGCGGAAGCCAAACATCAAAATTTCTACAAAGACAATTTGAATTATGGATATTGCCGCGTTGTCATTAATCCGAAAATTGCAAAACTCAAAGAGAAATTTGCTCATTTATTAAAATCAAACGCATGAATGAATTAAGCCCAGAAGAAAAATATGTTATCCTTGAAAAAGGAACGGAAAGGCCATTTACTGGAAAGTATGACAAGCATTTTGAAGGAGGAATATATCATTGCCGTCAGTGTGATGCAGCCTTATATACCTCAGAAAGTAAATTCAACTCAGGTTGTGGATGGCCTGCCTTTGATGATGAAATTGAAGGGGCGGTCAAGCGAGTGCCCGATGCGGATGGGCGACGAATAGAAATCGTTTGCCAAAATTGTGATGGACACCTCGGCCACGTTTTTATCGGCGAGCGATTAACTGCAAAGAATACCCGTCATTGCGTGAATAGTATTTCATTGAAATTTGTAGGAAAAGGCTAGTGCTTAAGAAAATGTGAACTCGAGATTTAGGGATTATTCGAATATGTTATTCGTCATTCTTTTTTATTAATAATTCCAATTCCTTTTTTTTAGCGCTGACAGACGCCTTCGATGGGCAGCGGGGGCGGCATTGTAGGACTGCCTTAAGGCGTCTTGCTTTCTTTGCTTACTTTCTTCAGCAAGGAAGAACAGTAAGGCCCGTCCGGCAGGACAAAAGTTTTTATATCAATCAAATACATTACTCCACCCAGCCTGCATTTTCTTTAACTCCTCATTCACCCAAGATTCCGCTTTGTCCTTTAATGCCGTTCCGTCTTGATCCCATATGGGTTTTCCAATTTTCATCTTGCAGGGGATATTCCAACGACCAACATGATTGACAAAGTGCTTCAATAAAGAGGGAGTTCGCCAATAACTATAATCATTTTGATATTCTATTGCAATGGGTACAACTGGAATACCCAGGCGAGCCATCTCAGCAAAACTGCCTGGCCGAAAAGGAAGTGTTTTGGGATCAGTTGCGATAGTTCCCTCGGGATATACCAAAACATTATGACCATTCTGAATCGTTTCACTCATCATTTCTCGAGCAGCATGTCGACTATCTCGATTCTCTCGTTTCACATAAATTATTCCTGTAAATTTTGCTCCAGTATTCAATACAGGCATCGAAGCAACTTCCGCTTTGGCGATAACAAAAGCATCCACATAGCGACAGACAATGACAGGATCAATAAATGATCGATGATTACAGACATATAATGCGGGTCCATCATGCATCTTGCCCTCTTTTTCTAAACGAATATTGAAGACCAAAAAAGCAATTCGGATATAATTCCGACGCAAACGAAAAGCCCGTTTCGGTGTGTCCTTAGAAACCAACAAACTCAAGGCATAAAAACTAAGAAAAAATATCATTAAAACAATGAGGAAAATTCCCTTGGTCATTGCAACGATATATCGAATTAGAATCATACTATTCCGCGCTTTCTTCTCTTGGTTTTTCAGAAACTACTTGTTGCTTTTCCGGCTTCATTTGAGGGAAAAATAATACATCTTGTATGGAATTGGAATTGGTCATGATCATTGCCAATCGATCCATTCCGATACCCAATCCAGCAGTTGGCGGCATGCCATATTCCAAGGAACGTAAGAAATCTTCATCCAGCACCATAGCTTCTTCATCTCCTCGCTTTCCTAGTTCCAATTGGCTTTCAAATCGCTCACGTTGATCAATGGGATCATTCAATTCGGAGAACGCATTGCAAATTTCTTTACCATTACAAACCGCTTCAAATCGTTCAACCAATCCTTCTTTTGATCGATGTTTTTTGGCCAAAGGACTCATTTCAATAGGGTAATCCGTGATGAAAGTGGGCTGGATCAGCTGAGCCTCACATTTTTCCCCAAATATTTCATCGATTAATTTACCACGACCCATACTGTCATCTATTTCAATATGCAAGGACTTTGCAGTGGTACGCAACTGATCTTCATCCATTTCAGAAATATCAATACCTGTATAATGTTCTATCGCTTCATACATGCTTAATCGTTTCCATGGCCTCTTAAAGTCAATGACATTTTCACCGACTTGTACTTTGGTCGTTCCATTGGTATCCATGGCTACTTTCTCTACCATTTCTTCCACCAGATTCATCATCCACTCGTAATCTTTGTAGGCAACATAAAGTTCGATCTGCGTAAATTCCGGATTGTGGAATCGACTCATTCCTTCGTTTCGAAAATCTTTTGAAAATTCATAAACGCCATCAAAGCCTCCAACAATCAATCGTTTCAAGTACAACTCATTGGCAATACGCAAGTACAATTTCATGTCCAAGGTGTTGTGATGCGTCGTAAATGGTCGTGCAGCCGCACCACCATATAAGGGTTGTAAAATTGGAGTTTCTACTTCTAAATATCCTTTCTCATTCAAGTATTCACGCATTGATGTATACATCTGAGTCCGCTTTCTAAACGTTTCTCTTACTTCTGGATTCACGACGAGATCCACGTATCGCTGACGATATCGTGCCTCCGGATCGGTGAATGCATCATAGACTTTACCGTCTGCATCCGTTTTTACAACGGGTAATGGTTTCAATGATTTACTTAAGATGGTTAAGGACTTGACATGAACGGTCAATTGTCCCATTTGGGTATAAAATGCAAATCCTTTGATTCCGATGAAATCACCTAAATCCAATAGTTTTTTGAACATAGTATTGTAAAGCGCCTTGTCTTCACCAGGCGCAATGTCATCTCGTGAAACATAAATCTGCATCTTACCCGTAGAATCAAGAATTTCAGCAAACGATGCTTTACCCATTATTCGTCGAGACATCAATCGACCAGCCATGGAAATTTCTTGATAGGTCTCATCACCTTCTTTAAAATTGGCCAATAATTCCTCCGCTGTGACATTGATTTCAAATTCTTCACTTGGATACGGATTAATGCCTAGGTCTCTGATTTTTTCAAGATTTTCTCGACGGATTAATTCTTGCTCTTTTAATTCACTCATAGTGCTTTTTTATGCATTTGAAGCCCTAAAAATATGGATTTGAATCGAGTAAGTAGTGGTGAAAGGGAGACAAACTATAATCGAAGACAAAATCGAATCGCAGTCCTGAAAGAAAACAACAATAAATCATTTCAAATCGATTTCAGTAAGATACACATTATCAATATATTATATATGAATAAATTTATATTCTTTACATAAATTTAATCCGCTAGGACTATCGAATTTGCTCACCAATCAAGTATATTTAAGGCGACGAAAGCCCCCAAGCCAAGCACCGTTTACGATTTAAAAATAAGTATTGTAAATTTTGATCTCTAAAATCAATTGATTTTGGCGTATCGATGATAATAAACCATATGAGATTTATCCTGAACCTGGTCTCAACATTGTTTGTCCTTTTACTCTTTTGCCTTTCGGCGAATGGGCAGACGACTATCTTTTCGGAAACTTTTGATGATGGAGAAAATGCTACATCTGGAACTAGTGCCGAAGGAATTGGATGGGCAACAGCTTGTCCTACATGTCTTGACGGAAGTGATTATTTTAAAATATTAGGCGGTGAGCTTGTTGGCAGAGATACCAACGGACCGGCGACGATGGATTCCAATCCTATTGACATCTCGGATTGTAATTCTATTACTCTTACAATGGATTATGAGTTTTCTCAGCCTTGGGAAGGAGATGGGAATATGGAAACGAATGATGAATGCGGAGTCTGTGCGGGTGACCCAACAGATCCACTTGCAATGGGTTGTGCTGGTGTTCCAGGAAGTGGTGCTGGATGCTGGGATTTTTTATGGACTCGTTTAATGGTTGATGGTGCTATAGCGGATGTTGATTTAATCGGTGAGGCGGGAACAACTGATACGGAACAATCTGGTGTTGTCTCTCTTCAAGCCTGTGTTGGAGATGCCTCGTCACTTCAGCTAGCAATAACTACTCAAAATTGGGCATCTACAGAAAGAGTCATGCTTGACAATATTGTCATTCTATGTTTTGAAGGTGGAGAAGCAGAAGCTACTAGCACCACGATATGTGAAGGAGGTATAATAGATTTGAACGAAACCTTAGGAAACCCAGCCACAGATATGTGGCTTTGGACAGGCCCCAATGGCTCAAGTACAAATCAAAATTGGGTCATTAATCCAGCTACAGCTGCTGATGAAGGAACTTATACAGTGGTGGTCACAGATATAAATAGCTGTACTGCTTCTGATCAAGTTATGATTAATGTCAACAGCAGCCCAACAGTGGATATTACAGGAGGAGGAACTCTCTGTATAGGTGAATGCTTAGACGTGCCATTCAATGTTTCGGGTGGAACTCCAAACTACATGGTAGATGTTACTTTTGCTACAACCGCTCCATTTGCTTTGAATTTTCCATTTACGATTCCTTCTATCCCGGCAAATGGGGTGTTAACAATGTGCTTAACAGGATCTGGATTGACACCGACCTTCGATGCAGGGACAAATACTTTGGTGATTCCGGAATTGGGTGGTTCATTTGGAGTAAGTGGAACAATCACAGTTAACGGTATCACAGATGCTAATGGATGTACCGATAATACCCCGTCAGTTTTCAATTTAACCTTAGCTGATGTTCCCGATGCCAATCCTGCTTCACTAGAAGAATGTGATGACGGGACAGGTTTTGCAGATTTTGATCTTGATGATGCTACTTTTCAAAATACGATAAACGGTGGAAGTGGAGATGCCATTACGTTCTATTCCGATATGGGATTAACCATGATGATCACTTCTCCTTATAATTCCATGTCCACAACGATTTATGCCTCCACATTTGATGGACAGTGTAATTCTCCGGCTCAGGCGATTACCTTAACAGTGGTTCCGGGACCCAACGCTGGAATGGATGGCGCGCTTAATGTGTGTGATAATGGCTTTTTGGATATCACATCGGGTTTAGGAGGTGCGCAGGATGCTGGTGGAACATGGAACGATGATGATGGGGTAGGAGTGAATCTTACGGATCCGACCAATGTGAATTTTGTAGGAATTGCAGCAGGCGATTATGATTTTACATATACTGTTTCTGGGACAAGCCCCTGCATGGATGATATGGCCACCGTCACAGTAACAGTAGACGAATTTCCATTTGCCGGGATAGATGGCAGTATAGATTTATGTGAAGGGGATACTGGATTGCAAGATCTTTTTGGCGCGCTTAGTGGTGGACCTGATACCGGAGGAGATTGGTCAGAAACGACATCAAGTGGTGTCAATATAACTAATCCTAATGCGGTTGACTTTTCGGGAGTTGGACCGGGAACCTATAATTTTCAATATACGGTAGAAGGGATGGGTGCCTGTGCAGATAATTCCTCTTTTGTTGTGGTGAATATTGATTTAGCCCCTGATGCAGGAACAATGGGCACGATAGATATTTGTGAAGGAGAAACTGCAACTCAAGACTTATTTGGCGCATTAGGCGGAAGCCCTCAAATGGGAGGAAACTGGAATGAAACTACCTCCAGTGGTGCCGATATATCCGATCCCAACATGGTCGATTTTTCAAGTACTATGCCTGGAGTATATAATTTCACTTATACAATTCCTGCAACGACCGCTTGTCCGGCCTCGGTATCTGCCGTGACGGTTACTATTGGTATGGGCCCTGATGCTGGTGATAATGGGGCGCTTAATTTCTGTCAAGGAGAATCAAACTTACAAGATTTAATAGGAGCGCTTAACGGTACGCCACAATCTGGAGGAATGTGGGTGGACGTCAATGGAAGCGGAGTCGATATAACCGATCCAACCATGGTTGATTTTTCTTCTACGGGAGTTGGAAATTATGATTACACGTACACGGTTTCTTCAGCAGGTTGCCCAGATGATGTCTCGACAGTCACTGTTGTCATCACCAATGCCCCTGATGCCGGAATGAACAATACCATCGATCTATGTGAAGGAGAAACAGCCTTGCAAGATTTATTGGCCAATTTAAATGGTACACCAGATCCAGGAGGCATGTGGAGCGATGATGATAGTTCAGGAGCTGATATTTCAAATCCCAATTCTGTTGACTTCAGTACTGTAACACCTGGTATGTATAATTTCACTTATCTGATTCCGGCATCCGGAGTTTGCCCTATGGCGAGTGCCATCTTGACGGTAGATATTGAAGCAAGCCCGTTTGCTGGTACCGATGGTATGATCGAGATTTGCCAAGGTGAAATGACTTTGCAAGATTTAGAATTACCATTAGGCGGAAGCCAACAATCTGGTGGAACTTGGTTAGACAATTCTGGTAGTGGGGTGAATCTGACCAACCCTAATGCTGTAGATTTTTCATCCCTTGCAGCCGGTCCGTATACTTTTACTTATTCGGTAGGAGGTACAGGGGTTTGTCCTCAAGATGATGCCATTATAACCGTAAATATAACCCCTGAACTGGATGCAGGAATGGATGGCACAGCAGATATATGTGAAGGCGATGCGACGCTAATTGATCTGTTTTCTGAGTTGCTTGGAATGCCGGATGTTATTGGAACATGGAACGATGATGACGGAGCAGGGGTGAATTTAACTGATGCGACAATGGTTGATTTTTCTGGCGTACCATTCGGTTCATACAACTTTACTTATACAGTTGGTCCTTCCGCCATATGCCCGGCAAAGACCGCAGTAGTTACTATAAACATAAACGAAGCGCCGGATGCAGGCGCTGATGCAGGATTAATTCTTTGTGAAGGGGAAACGGCTTTGCAGGACTTATTCGGGACCATCATTGGGACGCCCGATGCTGGTGGAGTTTGGTTGGATATAGATGGAAGTGGTGTCGATTTAACCAATGTGAATGCAGTGGACTTTTCCTCCATAGGTATTGGTGTTTATGATTTTAGTTATACGATCACAGCTACACCGCCTTGTGTTAATGATGTATCCATGGTTACAGTGACTATTACGGATGCACCTAGCGCAGGAACGAATGGAACATTAGACTTATGCGAAGGAGAAATGGCCTTACAAGATTTGGCCTCAGGTTTAAATGGCACTACAGACGCAGGTGGTGTTTGGACAGATGATGATGCGACCGGAATCAATATTTCAAACCCTAGTGCCGTAGATTTTAGTTCGCTCGCTCCGGGGAATTATGATTTTTCATACAATATTGCTGCATCAGGTAGTTGTCCAATGGTGAGTGCGGTAGTTACTGTCAATATTACTCCTGCACCTAATGCTGGAATGAATGGAGCGTTGACGCTTTGTGAAGGAGAAGTATCGCTTCAAAATTTATTTGCCGCTTTAAATGGTATGCCTGATTCTGGTGGCTCATGGTTAGATGATGATGCGTCAGGAGTAAATTTAATTGACCCGTCGAGTGTCGATTTTTCATCGATTTCGACAGGAGATTACAATTTTACATATAATGTAACAGGTATGGGCCCTTGCGCTACAGCCATGGCTACAGTCACAGTGAGTATAGTCGATGCACCTACAGCGGGATCTAATGGAAATATTGACCTTTGTGAAGGCGAGCCCGTCTTACAAGATTTGGCCTCAGGTTTAAATGGCACTACAGACGCAGGTGGTGTTTGG
>JAHDGC010000313.1 GCA_020627865.1 Saprospiraceae bacterium
AAATTATAAACCCTTGTATAACTTAAATTGCAAGGGTTTTACTATTTTACACTTTTTACTAATTAATATACTATGCACTTTCAAGCTTTCCATGAACTTTTCCCGAAAATAGCGATGGAGAAAACTCGGAATTTGATCTTCATAGGAAAAGAAGACATTCCCGATGGTACTTATATGTTTGTCCCACTTTTTTGTATGGATAAAAAATGCGATTGTCGCAGGGCATTCCTTAATGTTTATAAAGTCAATGAGGATGAGGAAGGACTTGACAATCACGTTGCAACCATCTCGTATGGTTGGGAACCTTTTGAATTTTATCGTAGCTGGTCAGACGTTATGGATGACGATGGTATTCGGGAGTTCAAAGGTCCTGCCCTCGACAGGTTCCAACCTCAATCCAGATATGCCCCTGCTATTCTGGAACAATATATTGATATGATTGCCTTCGACCCAGATTATATTAAACGCCTAAAACGTCATTATGCTCGTTTTAAAATGAAAAGGAAAATGATCTTGCCACCAGATTTAAAAAGATTACTTGATCTCAATGAACCTTGTCCTTGTAAAAGCGGTAAGATATTTCGCCAATGTTGTGGTAAAGTCCGGACTTTGCGGAGACGATAAAATAAAGTTAAGCTAAAAACAAAACCATGAGTCACATCTTCCTCAGTTATTCCAGCAAAGACAAAGTCAAAACAAAAAAACTTGCTACCATTTTCGAGAAACAAGGCTGGAAAGTTTGGTGGGACAAAAACATCCCGCCCGGTGCAGCATTCGATAGGGCGATAGGCAAAGCACTCGATCAGGCCAACTGCATCGTCGTCCTTTGGTCACCGAACTCCGTGAAGTCCTCGTGGGTGCTGGAAGAAACCTATGAAGGCCGAGAGCGTGGCATCTTGGTGCCTGCACTTATCGAAACGACTCGTCTCCCTTTCGGCTATAGGACTATCCAATATGTAGACTTATCCAAATGGAAAGGAAGTAGCAAGGATGCGGTGCTGCAAAAGCTACTGGAACAAGTTGCGGCCATGCAACCGATTCCCCTTCCAGCAAAATCTACCAGTAAGAAAAAGGCAACTTCTCCAAAACTATCTAGGAAGGCAAAACCCAAATCGGTCAAGGCCATGCCAGCCAGTTTCAAGCGTAAATTGTCCGGTGCCTTGGATGGCAAAACTATTGTCTTCACCGGAACACTTTCCGAAAGTAGGAATGCCCATGCAGAAAAGGTAGATACGGTAGGTGCTCGTTTTGTCAATACGATTTCCAGCAAAACGGATTATCTGGTTGTTGGAGAAAAGCCTGGAGAAAAGAAATTAACCGATGCTCGAAAACATGATGTTAAGGAAATTACCGAAGAGCAATGGCATAAGATTTTGAACAAGGCTTACCGCAGAACTTTACTAGGAAAAAACATCGTGTTTACGGGGAAGCTTTCGGAGTCAAGAACGGTACAGGAAGAACGGGCAGAGGCCTTGGGAGCGATTGTGCAAAGAAATATTTCTGGCAAAACGGATTATTTAATTGTCGGAGAAAAAGCAGGACAGGTAAAGCTGGATAGGGCAGTGGAACTAGGTGTAGAGCTGATTGCTGAGAAGGTGTGGCAGGAGATTGTGGGGAGTTTGGGGTGATATTTTCCCGAAGTAAAGAACAAGCGTAATCTAACAATAGAAAAACGAGATATGACGGATACCGTTTCTAATAGTGATAAAGGTTTAATATCATGATGCTTCCGATCACTTTCAAGGCTACTGGTTAACTTAAAAGCTAACCAGTAGCTTTAAAAAATTACAGAGCGCCATAAGTATTACAACGCTACTCAGGTGCAACTGGTGTTGATTCCCGGGCTACAGCTCCTCCAAGCGGACATGCTTCAATCTCCGCAGAAAACTCGCCACCCAATTTTACTTCAAATCCCGCATTCATTAAAATATGATCTCCAGCCCTGAAGTTTACTGCTGTTCCGGCATCGACCTGTCCGGCAGATGAAATGAAAATGTTTGCATAATAAGTATCTGCTGGTATGTATACCTCATCCTTTACGATCTCGTCTTCACAACCTTGTGGCGGACAAACACCTATTTCCTCCCAAGGATCACCATTTCCTGGCTCGTTATCAGGGCCAGCCCACCATTTAGCTCGATATTTTAAGCCTAAATGTGTAACTTCTGCACCGCCATTATAAACTTGTGCTACCCAAGGACTCAAACCGTCACAAATACCAGTAGGCTCCGTAACAAGAAAAGATTGATCGACATCAGCCGCAGCGGAGTAACAGGTATTTCCTGCTTGACTTGCCCGCACGACTATAGTCCCTGTCGTTCCCGTGAGACTGATCGTATTCCCACTTATTGTAGCAGGGCCTGAAAGGATGCTTAGGCTAACGGGTAGCCCTGAACTCGCATTTGCACTTATCGTGAAATCTGGACTGTTCGTTAGCTGGTCATTAATTGTAGGGAAGGTTATATTTTGACTTTGAACGGTACATCCTCCTGAGCCGTCTCCAAAGTCAACATCGCTCGTAGAATAAAAAGCCTCAGGGCTGTCTGATCGTTGCCATACGCTATAGACAACATGCTTACCAGTTCTACTTGGCCAAATTACTGGAATATCGACTGTTGATTCCGGTGGACTTGGCGCTGTTTCTACAAGGAGATCAAGGCTTGCCCAAGTTAGGGCTTGATCCGGAGTCCAATCACTTTTAGTAATGTAAACTTGATAATACAGTGTGGCATGAGGCGCGCTATTCGTCCAGGTTACTACATCTGGACCGGGCGTAATAGAAGTAGTAACCCAATCTGAACTGACTTGGTCTAAACCGCCATATTTGTCTGGTCTTCCACCACTCGCTAAATTACCATCCATTACATATAATGTATGTTGGCCATTGGCCTCTAGCTGGTTAATTTCATTCCAATCGTAAAATGCCTGGGAGCCATGCGAAGCAACAGCAGCAATACAAGTTGGGGAAGATGGGGTTTCTGGCCCCTCTTGATAACAATTCCAGACTCGACTTGCTGGGTAGGTGACTGTGCCATGCGAAAAAACGGACTGACTAATAATGAGAAATGCGGCAGTACAAACTAAGTTTAAAGTTTTGCATTTTTCAATGTTTGAAATGGTACTCCATAAAATTTTTATCATGATTTAAAAATTTGAGGTTTTTAGAAAATTAGGTAAAACTTCATCTTATAGAGTTTTTAGTGCTTGATATTGGTCAGGTGTTGGTTAAGCAGCTAGGAAACTTTACAACAAAGGTAATAAAAAAAAAGAATAGTGTGTGCGCACACATAAAATTTGCTGAGCTTTCATTATTTTCAATGTGTAAATTTTCCCTATGGTATTAGAATAGGAGTAATGCGAATAAGGGGGTAAAGCTTGTATTGGGTGAGCAAAAAAATGCGGTAGCCAACCTAAAAACAAAACGCTCTAGCTGACTACCGACTTAAAATTTTTCAGACCAGTTAAATCTGAAATCAAAATAATTCGTTTCCTAAAGTCAAGTTATAATTTTATCCCGTATCCTACATCTTTTTTTAGGAAACTATAAACTAAAACACATTCTTCTCTAATGACAAACAGTCTGTCTCATCTCTCTATTCTTATGCTCTCTATTCTATAGACTTAGATAGAAAAAATGCGGTAGCCAACCTAAAAAAAAACGCTCTAGCTGACTACCGACTTAAAAAACTTTCAGATCAGTAATCTGAAAAACAAAATAATCCGTCTCCTTAAACGATAAGTGTCTTATACTACAGTCCACATTCGCTCTAGAGAAACTGCAAATTTAAAAGTTGGCAATACATTTTAATTCTGTATATGTAAATGGAAATAAAAGGCATAGATAGAAGGCAATACGTCGTGTCTAAATATAACGATGTATCATCAAAAACAAACGATTCGCCACGTCTATTCCTATCTACCCCGGTCTTTTTTTACATGATAAATAATATGATTTTAGGGTGTGCATGTGTTCTTATGATTAATATGGATTAAGGAATTCTATCGAGTATCTTCTTCTTAAATATATCGCAATATATAACATATTTGGGTTGGGTGCAAGCATAATCTAGAGACTAATAAGTATTTGTATGGCAGAAAATTATTATGAAAATGATTTGTATAATCGGCCTTCTCAGATGTAAAAGAGTTGATAATAAGGTAAGGGAAATTGTATGCCTTGTTTCAAATACACCGCAACGGTTTAAATCTCTAATTATAAAATATAGGAATATTCTTGTACTTTACTACTGAACTTTCGATGCTGCTTAGTACTATTTTATACCTTTATAATACTATATTATTACTTTTTTAGTGTTTGTGCTGGTGTTTGTAATAATAGTGTTATATTAACCTGATTTTTATAAAAATGTTCGTGAAATCGTCGTGCATTTAGGATAAGGTAGCTTTTGAGGGAGGTGAGGTATTATTTAGATGGAGACGGGTAGTATAATAGGAATTATTTTTGAGACTCAATGAATAGGTAAATAATTTTCGAAAATAAAATCATTCATTAAACCATTTTATGAAAAAGCCAATAACCAAAATTACACAATTGCTGTTCGTTGCTTTATTATATGTAAATAGTATTGCTGCACAGCACGAGGAATTAATTGCGATCTTTCAGGAAGAAAACAATTTTTATAAAATACAAGAAAGGGCAGATGCTTACTTTGCTAAAACCTATCCGGACAAAACGCCTTATGAGCTTTCTACAGGCATGCATCGGGATGGTAAGTATGTGAAATATCAGCGGTGGCAGGAATTTTGGCGTAGCCGGTTAAATGCAGATGGAACACTGGCGGATTTGTCCCAAATTCATCTAGATATTAGAAAACGACGGGGCAATAGAGAAAGAGCGGGCAACCCCTCAACATCAGATTTCCTACGAAGTAGACAAGGGGGTACAAATTGGATTAGGGCGAACTACCGCGATGGCCTTTCACCCTACAGATCCGAATACATTCTACGTTGGTGCTGCTATTGGTGGGGTTTGGAAAACGACAAACGGTGGCTTCACTTATCAACCCATCGGGGATGACTTGCCTTTTCTTGCAGTTAGCTCCTTGGTTGTTGATAAAAATAATCCGAATACTATATATGCAGCCATCAGCGATAGAGTATGGTATGGCCCACCGGGCATCGGGGTTTGGAAAACGACGGACGATGGGGCAACGTGGAACCCAACTTCTTTCTCTATAAATTTCTCCGAGAATAAACGCATTTACTGGATGTCCGCAGATCCCAATAATCCTAACAAAATGTTTGTGGCAACAGAAAAAGGGCTGTATGTAACTACGGATGGCTTTGCTACAAATTCATTGGTGACTACAGGGAAGGTAACGGATGTCAAGTTCAAACCCGGAGATTCCAATACCGTTTATTATGTCAAGCAAGACAACAGTGGTTTCTATCGGGCTACCGATGGCATCAATTTTACCCTGATGAGTACGGTGGCTAGTTCTGGCTACATGCGTTTAGCTACTTCACACAATCACCCCAATCTGGTTTATGTCAATCAAGGCAATAATTTGCACAAGTCAAATGACTCCGGAAATTCATTCTATGGGACTTCTAGTTTGTCGGCTGCAAGTGTCGGGGATGGGATTGCCATGATTTCTCCTTTGAATTCAAATGATGTTTTTGCTGGTAATTTTGATATGTATCGTTCTTCCAACGGTGGCGGTAGTTTTACCCAAATTTCACATTGGTTAGGAAACTCCGGATTGCCGTTGATTCATGTAGATCAAAGGAATGCTTTTATTAACCCACTCCAAAATGATCGCATCTATCTTTGCAATGATGGCGGTGTTTATTGTGTTAATGTTACCAACAATCAATTTACGAATCTTTCCAACGGTTTGATCATTACCCAATTCTATGACATTTCCACCGCACAATCTGATAACAATGTGATGGCAGGTGGCTCGCAAGATAATGGGAATGTCTTTAGGGATATTAACGGAGATTGGGATAGGGCACAACCTACTGCCGATGGGATGACCAATGCCATTGATCCAACAGATCATACCATCAAATACAACTCTTATCAAAACGGATCCATTTTTAGATTTGAGGGATCAACCGAGATAGACATCTCTGGCAATATTGGTGGGGGCTTGAGTGGTCAAGGAGAATGGGTAACCCCTTTTGTGCTTGATCCAAATAATCCGAGTCGTTTGGTCGTGGCATATGATCGAGTATATGAATCTTTTAACCGAGGGAATAGCTGGAGTTCGATAAGTGCCCAATTGGCCAATGGAGCCGATATGGATTATATAAAGATTGCTCCTTCTGATAGTGAGAAAATTTATGTGATCGAAAATTACGGAAAAGGCACCGGAGGACTTTACGGCACTGGCCAATATAATACCGAACTTTTTGTGAAAAATTCTAACAATGATACTTGGACGACTATCAGTTTGCCTTTTGATGAAGCTGTAGAAGATATCGAAATCGACTTCACCAACTCATCTGTTTTGTATGTTTCCCTGTCGGGTTATGTCGATGGTCAAAAAGTTTTTAAATCAACCGATGGGGGAAATAATTGGACGAATATCAGTGGTGCTTTGCCCAATGCTCCCGCAACGGCTTTAGTCCTTTATGAAGAGATTGATGGCGCTATTTTTGTCGGTACGGATGCCGGTGTTTTTTATCGGAATGATAGCATGACAGACTGGGAAGAATATGGTACTTTACCGCATACTTATGTTAGGGATTTGGAAATTCAACGAGCTGCGGGCTTGCTTCGTGCGGGAACGCATGGGCGTGGTATTTATGAAATTAGCTTGCCTAGTAGTCTTTGTGAATCTGCTAACCCTCCGGATGCTGACGGCGATGGTGTCTGTGATGATTATGATATTTGTCCGGGTGGTAATGACAATGTGGACACGGATGGCGATGGTATCCCAGATTTTTGTGAACCTTGTGGCTTTGGCGTGTCGGATAGCGATGGCGATGGTATTTGTGATAGCGATGATATTTGTCCGGGCGGCGATGACAATATGGACACGGATGGTGATGGTATTCCGGACGCTTGCGAGCCTTGCGGTTTTGGCATCACAGATAGTGATGGCGATGGGGTTTGTGATAATGTTGATATTTGTCCCGGAGGTGATGATAATGTGGATGAAAATGGAAATGGGATTCCGGATTTTTGTGAAGCTTACTGCGATGCGGAAGGTTCTCCTGGCACGACAAATGATCATATTAATAATGTTGTTTTGAATACGATTAATAATACTAGCGGCCAAACGGCTTATTCTGATTTTACGAATATTAGTACGGAGCTAGAAAGTGGCCAAAGTTATACCTTGTCGATTTCACTGGTAACGGTCTTTAGTCTTGATGCGGCTTATGCGTGGATAGATTATAACCAGAATAGGGAGTTTGAAGCTTCGGAAGCCATTTCGATGTCGGCCTATGATACCAATGAAACCAGTAGTGGTACCGTTACGGTTCCAGTAACAGCTTTGCCCGGGAATACGGTGTTGCGAGTGCGATCTATTTATGCCGATCCGCAACCTTCAAACCCGGCCTGTGGTAATTATTTTGGAGAGGTAGAAGACTATACGGTTATTATTACGGTAGCCTGTGAAGATCAGGTAAATCCGCCAGATAGTGATGGAGATGGTTTTTGCGATGATATCGATTTGTGCCCCGGTGGCGATGATTCCTTGGATGCAGATGGAGATGGTATCCCTGATTTTTGTGATACCTATTGTGATGCTGCCGGTTCTGCTGGGACAGGTTCGGACTATATTAATAATGTTACCTTAAACACAATTAATAATCCTAGTGGTCAAACGCCCTATTCTGATTTTACGAATATCAGTACAGAACTGGAACGGGAACAAAGCTATACTTTATCCATTACCTTACAGGATGTTTTCCCGCTAGATGCGGCCTATGCTTGGATAGATTATAATCAAAATAAAATCTTCGAATCCGCTGAGGCGATCGCTATGTCTGCCTTCGATGCCAATGAAACCAGTAGTGGAACGGTTACGGTTCCTGTAGCGGCACTGCTCGGCAATACCTTGTTGCGGGTGCGTTGCATTTATGCTGATCCACAACCTGTAAATCCAGCCTGTACCGATTATTATGGAGAAGTAGAGGATTACATGATTGTCATTGCAACAGGGTGTAACAATGCGGATATTATCCTAACGAGTCCAGATAATGATATGGGGGATAATGCAATGGATCATTACGAAACCAA
>JAHDGC010000314.1 GCA_020627865.1 Saprospiraceae bacterium
GCTCGAACCCAGGACCCTTTGATTAAAAGTCAAATGCTCTACCAGCTGAGCTACGAGATCATTTACTGTACATCCTTATTTCTAAGGCGATGCAAATATACGATGTATTTCATTAAAAGCAAGCATTTTTATCAGAGTATTTTCATTTTTTTATAAAAAAATATACTTTAAAAACAAGCATTTTTGATATAACAGAAAATCTCATGTAAAAAACATTAAAAATCAGTTTAAACCATATGGCAATCGCATAAAACTTATACAAGGGAGTCAACTCAAAAAATCGTGTATGATTTTTCATAAATCTGTGAGTCGCACCACAGATTTATCAGATTTACACAGATTAGCCCTCAATACGTATAAATCTGTGTCCATCTGCGTAATCGGTGGTGGAGATCATCTTGATGTGATTCCTTAGTTAAACTAAGACGGGTGTGCAGGCACCTCGGCTTCGGCTACCGCAAGTAAAAAATGATCAAAATCAACAAAATTCCTCAAAACGATATGACTTCCGGCAGATTTTAGCACGGCTTCATCCCCTTTCCGACGAATACCAATGAAGGGCAAGCCCATATTCCGGGTGGTTTCGACATCCCAGATGGCATCTCCGACGTATACGATACGACCAATATCATCGTGTTTGCTTTTTGCTAGAGTGATGCTTTCTTCTAAAATCGCCTCACGGGTAAAGTTACCGTCGGCAAAGGCCATTGCCATTCCTGTGGTCGGAATATCCAAATGGTTGAGCTTTACCATCGCTGGGGCTTTCCAGCCGCCAGTACCAATACCCAATACGAATTTCTCCATTGCCATCAGTTTCATGATCGCAGTTCTCGCACCCGGTACTTCCTGAAATTCCGCTGGCTCTGCAATCCGTTTTTCCTGAATCAATTGGACAAAAGCCTCCTGAAAAACAACAACTTCGGCTGGATCAACCGCCCGCTCGAAATGATCGCGGATAACCGTTGCAAAGATCGTCGTATCCGATACCGCTGGATATTTGCGCCAATCAATTGTAGGGAAAGGGCGACCATAAATATGAGTATAGGTCTGTGCAAAACATTGGCTGTCTATTTTATTGGAGTATAACAATGTGCCGTCGATATCGAAGATGAGGAGTGTTTTTTGCATTTGGATGAGGTATGAGGTTAATAAAAAACGAGGCAAGAATTCCCATCCTGCCCCGCTATTTTTTGCATTAGAACCTGACTTAAATTTTATCGGCTAAAGTTACTCTTCTTCCTTCACTTCTTCTTTCACCTGCTCCGGCTTCATCTGCGGGAAAAACAACACATCCTGAATCGAGTTGCTATTCGTCATAATCATCGCCAAGCGATCCATACCGACACCGAGACCAGCCGTTGGCGGCATCCCGTACTCTAGTGCACGGAGGAAATCCTCATCCAGCACCATCGCCTCATCGTCTCCACGCTTACCCAGCTCCAACTGCTCCTCGAAACGAGCGCGCTGATCTATCGGATCATTCAACTCCGTGAAGGAATTCAAAATTTCCTTTCCGTTACAAATCGCTTCAAAGCGCTCTACCAATCCCGGCTTGCTACGGTGTGCTTTGGCCAGCGGTGACATCTCCACCGGATAGTCGGTAATGAAAGTGGGCTGGATCAATTTCGCCTCGCAGGTTTCCCCGAAAATTTCGTCGATCAGCTTGCCTTTCCCCATGGAGTTATCAATCGGGACATGGAGTTTTTTCGCGGTTTCCCGCAAAGCAGTTTCGTCCATTTCAGAAATATCAATCCCTGTAAAATGCTCGATGGCCTCAAACATGGTGAAGCGTTTCCACGGCCGTTTGAAATCAATTACATTCTCCCCTACCTGCACTTTTGTCGTTCCATTGGTATCAATCGCCACTTTTTCCAACATTTCTTCTACAAGATTCATCATCCACTCATAATCCTTGTAGGCCACGTACAATTCGATTTGTGTAAACTCCGGATTATGGAAACGAGACATCCCCTCATTCCGAAAATCTTTTGAAAATTCATACACCCCATCAAAGCCACCGACAATCAATCGCTTGAGGTAAAGCTCGTTGGCAATCCGCAAGTACAAGGTCATATCCAAGGTATTGTGATGCGTCTTGAACGGGCGAGCAGCTGCACCGCCGTAAAGTGGTTGCAAAATAGGCGTCTCCACTTCCAGATAACCTTTCGCATTCAGGAACTCCCGCATGGAATTGTACATCTTTGTCCTTTTCAGGAAAGCTTCTTTCACCTGTGGATTTACAACAAGATCAACATAGCGTTGGCGGTAACGCAATTCCGGATCGGTAAAAGCGTCATACACCTTTCCCTCCGCATCTGTTTTTACAATTGGAAGCGGTTTCAAGGATTTGCAAAGCAGCTTCATGGAAGTCGCCTTTACAGTCAACTCTCCGGTTTTGGTGAGGAACACTTTGCCGGTTATACCGATAAAGTCACCGATGTCCAGCAATTTTTTAAAGACGGTATTGTACAAGGTTTTATCTTCTCCTTCGCAGATCATATCCCTGTTGATATATACCTGAATCCGACCTTCTGCATCCTGAATTTCCGCGAAAGCGGCCTTTCCCATAATCCGGCGGGTCATCATTCTTCCCGCGATGCTGATGTCCTGAAAGTTCCGCTTGGATTCATCCTCATCGTGTTTATAGTTTGCCTTAATGTCGGTGGAGTAATTCGTCACGACAAAGGTTTGGGACGGATAAGGATTGATGCCCAGTTTGCGAATTTCTTCGAGGGCTTCTCTTCTGACGATTTCTTGTTCGCTCATTATTTAGATTTTAGACTTTTAGATTTTAGACTTGCCTCACCTATATCTGCTGGCAATATCTCTCATTAACATGGTAAATGGTGCACTGACATCCAGCATGTTATCAATCAGTTGGGACTTTTCATTTGCTACTTGGTGATTACCATCTCTTGTAGCATTCTTTTTTTCATGAAGCAATGTCAACAATTTCATTCCTTGCTTTGCAATGGTTTCTCTTAAACTAGCGCACTTATTTTTAGTAACAGCTGTACCTCCATAGTGCATTCTCTTTAATTGTTTAATGGTATTCAAGACTTTAGCATTTGCTTTCGAATCTCTTGGAGAAAACAAAGGCTCATTAAACTCATAAGGAGGCAGTTTATAAACTATTTCCTGCTCCACGTCATCCGTACTCGCACACGGGTCAAGATAGCCACCATTAGGAGTTGTCTTTTTCCGAGAACCGTTACACGCTTTACAACACAAGTAAAGATTAGACCAAGAAAGCTTTAAATCAGGTCTTTCCTTTTGAGGTATAAAATGATCTACCTCAAACAAACTTGGGTGCGATAATTTTTTTTCGCAAAGGTAGCATTTGTTATAGAATACAATACCTAGTGCATTCAGTATTTCTTCTGATCTATGTGTTTTATGAATGACAGGTTCTTTAACCGCATCCCGCTTACAATTAACCATTCTTTTTTATTTTTTCATTAAAAAGAATAAGTTCATAAGCCAACTCCGGAGATAGATTGCTTAATTTTTCTTGAAGCCTTAACAGCTCTTCTCGTTCTGCCGATGAATATTCCTTTTTATTCATCAAGCCCTTTGCTTTGTTCAATAAACTCGTTACATGTAAGGAATATTCTGATGACAAACCAAAATGTGACTTTGAAAGTACATCATAAGAAATACCACCGAGGTAATCTTTTTCCAGATGATCTGTAGAAATATCGTAAACATAAGAATTTTCATCACTCGCACATATCTGAGGGGAATGTGTTGTTACGATAAATTGTAATTTTGGAAAAAAGTCGGTCAACACCGGCAAAATTTTCTCCTGAATGGACAGGTGTAAATGTGCTTCCAATTCATCAATCAAGACAATGCCCGTCGGGTCATCATCCATATCTTTGGCTACCTTAAAGGCTTCTTTTTGCAATAAAATTTCCGCTAGAATAACCAGTACACTTTTGAAGCCATCCGCAATTTGGTTAAAGTCTGCAATGATACTATCTGCAAATTCAAAATAGAATTTGTTTTGTTTGAAACTGTGTTTTAATTTTAAGGACGAATCCTCATACAACTTTCGGAATAACTTCTCTAAACGGGAGAAAAAGTCTTTGTAAAAAGCAATTTCTTCGGTTTCTTCATCTGCTATGGCATATGCTTGCTTTTCTCTTATATCAACTAGATACTGTAAAAAATGCTCAGATAAACTTATATAAGGATTTTGCAAAGAACTTGAGTCTAAAACTTCATTTAAATAGACTTTTCTTTTATCAAGTTCATTTACTACCTCTGCGATCTTTACTCTTTCATATTGCAAATCCTTAGTTATCTCAATAATAGAATCTGCATCTCCAGACTTTTTAAACACATCAAGCTTATTCTCATATTCTTCTGCTTTTAATCTACGTGATATAAGCTTTGACTCAGATGCTGATACCAACTCTTGTGCATTTTCTATTTCTATATTAACCCCCTTTAATTCTCCAATTTTTTTACTTTGATCTTCTAAGGCTTTTTTCAAATCTAACTTCCCTTCTCTGCTGGCAGCTTTGAATTCATTAAGTCTTTGCGTTGGGATATAAATAACTAATAAATCCTCATTGATAAAATCAGACTCCTTTCCAAATTGGATTTCAACCTTTGGATTCGAAGGAACCATTTTTTTCATCTGTTTTAAAACTTCATTTTTTGTGCTACCTACAAGTAAGTTATAATAAGTATTTGATGGTAAAATACCAGCCTTATACCTAAACAACTCCTTATGAATCGCCTTCAACAAAGTCGTCTTCCCCGACCCATTTTTCCCCGTCAGAATCAAATTCCTAAACCCCTCTTTATCCTCATTTGATATATCAATCTCAAAATTCGATTTCACATAATTATGATATACAAATATTCTATGAATGTAAGAGTGCATACTCTGCTTTGTTTTATTTAGCTGTTTTATGTTTCAATCCCGCAAAAATAACCATTACCCACACCAATTTCAATTAAATCCAGCCCTAAACCCGTCAAAAACCCCAAATTTCAAAATTTATTAACAGCAAATCCTATAATGAGCCGCCTAAAATCCGTAATTTGTGAAACATAACAAAACTACTTATAAGTATTATTCACAAAGTTATTTAGTAAATACAAATATGTTCAATCAACCGAATTAGTTAGATGAGAACCGAGAATATAGAGTAGAGAGTTAAATCCATTATGGATAAAGGCATGTCTCTGTTCTCTTATCTCTACTCTTCAATATATAAGCAATATACTATCAATCGCATTTTTCGTACTATACAACTTGTGCACATAAATTATTCATTTTAGAAATATTACTTCACGATGCATTCACCCGAACCCGGTACTATGGACAATAGAACAGCGAATTCTTATGACTCCTCCCCCAAACACATCCCACTTTTTATAAGGCATTTCATACTAACCTTTGGCATTTTTATAGCGATCAGCACTGGTACTTCCTTTGCGCAAGCAGGTATTATGGTGAATGAAATTTCGCAAGGTAGTGGCTCCGGTCGTGAATTTTATGAACTCGTCGTTGTCGGGGAACCCTGTGAAGAGGTAGATATAAGGGAATGGATTATTGATGATAATAACGGAGATTTTGTGGATTGCCAATCTCCAATTTCAGGTTCCGGAATTGCGCAAGGGCATATTCGTTTTAGTGATGATCCAGTTTGGGAGGCTGTTCCTACAGGAACCATTATTCTCCTTTTTTCTTGGCAAGAGCTTTTAAGTTCCTGTCAAGCAGAAATTGATCCATTGGTTTACCCTGATGATATTGATTATGATGACAGCAACTGTGATTTTTTGCGTGTTGTTCCTCTTAATTCCGATAATGTTGTCATGGAAAGAAATACGAATATTCCCGCTTCCGGCAGTTCCAGTTGTGATTGTGCGGCCGCTTCGGATGGGGATGCTAGCTATGGTGGGCCTTATGGTTCTTTGCAAGATTGCCCGCAAGAAATAGGCTTGCGCAACGGGGGTGACGCCTTCCAAACCCGGATGCCTGATGGTAGTTATTTTCACGGGATCTCTTATGGTAGTATTAATTGTAGCGGCAACCCAGATTATAGTGGTGGCCCAGACGGTCTACACATTACCAATGTCGGTGGCGGCAACAGAAGTTATATTTTTGCCAATAGCAACGATGATAATTATAGGGATGTCTCCAACTTCGATGTGGTAACAGCCGATTCTGACCAAACCCCCGGCCGCCCCAACAATTGCGACAATGCCCGTTGGATTGCCTCCTTGCGGATGCCTTCCCCACCAGAGGAATTTCCGGTAGATGAATTTTGTGAATCGAATTACAACATAGTGCTTTCATGCGCTGGAGAAATTTTCACCCAAGATTTGACCTTTGATTGTTTTGCAGCAGATAGTTATGAAACAATCAGTAGTGATGAAGATGTCTTAACCGCTATCTGTCCTAATCCTGACGGGCAGTTGGAAATTACAGGAATTGGTTCAGGTACAGCTTCTGTCATTTTAGAATTCGCATTGGACAACAACGATCTTTTTGAACAAGGCAATTGTTCGGGTTCGGATTTTCCTTCGGTCCTCACTATTGAGATTGAAGTTGAAGTAGGACAAGGCCTTGATATTTTCCCACCAGATGATTTGGAAGGTTGCGATTTTGTAGAACTGCCGCCCATTGACGGAGATAATCTATCAGGCGATGAAGCTTACTACACGGAAACAGGAGGGCAAGGTACATCATATATTGAAGGAGATGCCATCAATTATGACGATGGTATAGATATGCTATACTTGTATGATACGGATGGTACCTGTTTTGATGAAGAAATCATTAACATTATAATTACACCAAGACCAATACTGGATGAAATTTTTCCAGAATCGACTTGTGGATGTTATACCCTTCCAGAAATTACGGGAGAATACCTTGACGGAAATGAAGCATATTACAGTGCGTCAGAAGGTGGTGGGGATGTTTATTTTCCCGGAGATGACATTTGCGAAAGCACGATGCTTTATGCTTACGCTGGCACGCCGGATTGTTTTGATGAAGTTCCAGTTGATATTATCATTTTCAAAGAACCCATTCTTGACATCGTAGATGAAATCATCGCCTGCGATTGTGTTCCTTTACCAGAAATTACGGGAGAATGCCTTTCTGGAAATGAGGCTTACTATACCGAATCCGGTGGCCCAGAAGGTGGTGGAGATCTGTATTTCCCAGGCGATGAAATTTGCGACTTTATGGAACTCTATGCCTACGATGGTGTACCCGGTTGCGAAAATGAATTTCTTTTATTTATTACAATTGTTCCGCCACCGATCATTGACCCTGTCGATGATGTTACCGCTTGTGACTTTTTTGAATTGCCAGAAATTACAGGGGATGACCTTACTGGAAATGAAGTCTATGAAATTGAATCTGTCCAATATTTTCCGGGAGAATTCTTGGATGCACAAGCCCCAGAAACCATCTGGACTTGCTACATCCGTGATGCCTTGCCAGATATGCCAGAATGTTCCAGCGAGGAGATGTTCACGATAAGTCTATATCTCACCCCATTTATTTTTCCATTTAATGATATTAACCAATGTGGTTGTGTGGAGTTGCCTCCAATTGAAGGCGATTACCTTACGGGAAATGAGGCTTACTTTACCGATGAATTTGGCGGCGGCACAACATATCTACCTGGGGATGAAATTTGCGAATCCATCTTACTTTATGCTCATGATATCCGAGAAGATTGCGAGTATCAAGAAGAATTAAATATCACGATCAGTTCCAACCCGATATTTGATGATTCTGGGAATATAGATACTTGTGATTGTTACGTGTTGCCAGAAATTACAGGAACGAACCTCCCTGGGAACGAGGCTTATTATCAAGCATCTGGAGGAACAGGAAACCCTTTAATGCCGGGCGATTCCATTTGCATAGAACAGACCATTTTTATTTATGGTGGAAACCAAGATTGTTCCAATGAAATTTCTTTTGACATCACGCTCTCCATTTCTCCTCAACTGGATAGCATCGGCAATCAGGATACTTGCGGTTGTTTTATCCTCCCTCCTATTACTGGAACGAATCTTTCTGGAAATGAATCTTATTATTCAGAATCTAACGGGCAGGGTACAGCATTTGCTCCGGGACTTTCTATTTGTAATGATCGAACACTTTACATCTTTGATTCAAACAATAACTGCACGGATGAAGTTGTTTTTGATATAAACCTCACC
>JAHDGC010000315.1 GCA_020627865.1 Saprospiraceae bacterium
TAGGTATAGTGTTGGGCAAGCTTCCAATTTTTTTTCTATGCCTATTTTAAAAAAAGCAATCGAGCAATTACTGGAATGGCAACCCGAAAACATCCAAGCATATTGTAATCATATCAGTCAGGAAACGTTGATGGCCTTGGCAGAAGCTGGCTTTGCATTCGAAGAGGAAAAATATAGGGCAGCACACCTGTTCGGAATTAAGGTTCCGGAAAATCTCGATGCACAACGACTCAAGAAGAAACTGGAAACGGAGAAAATCTTTATTTCGATAAGGGGTAATTATGTCAGGGTTTCGCCACATGTTTTCAATACCGAGCATGATTTTATCAAATTGAAGAATGCCTTACTTGAAGTGTTATGAAGGAACTCTCGGCTTGGAGAGTCTTTATGTCGAATACAGAACCCAAAATGAATCAAGAAAATCATGGTTCAGGTATACAGAGATTTGCCAAAGCATCAAAATTATCTATCTTTGCCACATGAATGCAGACAGAGAAAATAAATTTCGTTCCGTGATTAAATGTCGGCAACCGAACCTTACCGTTATACTGGAAAATGTTCATGATGCACATAACATTGGTGCGGTTATGCGAACTTGCGATTCTGTTGGTATAAAAGAAATTTTTGTGCTATATAGCCGACCTGAACTTGCGAATGAAGAAAAATTATACCTCGGGAAACGAACGAGTGCAGGTGCCCGTAAATGGGTTGATGTCCATTTCTATACGGATACTACCGCTTGTTTCGAGCATGTAAAACGGAATTATGAGAAGGTGTTCTGCACGCACCTTGCCGAAGATGCGGTCTCTATTTATGACTTAGATTTAACAACTTCGATAGCCTTGCTTTTCGGGAATGAACACATGGGTGTAACAGAAAAAGCGCTGGAATATTGTGATGGTAATTTTTTGATTCCCCAAGTGGGTATGGTGGAGAGTTTGAATATTTCGGTAGCTTGTGCGGTTAGTTTGTATGAAGCCTTTCGCCAACGAAAAAGTAAGGGTTTTTATGATGATAATGCGCTTTTGTCTGAACAAGAACAGGCTGAACTTTTTGCTCTTTATGAGCAACGACACATTCATAAACATAAGCCGAAAACAGTGTATAAGCAGAATGGTTGAATTTGTGTAGCCATCGGGGAAGGGGGCGCGAGGCATGCCTTGGAAGGCAGGAGAATTATTTTTTATGGTTCTCAGACAAAAATCGTGGCAAGTAGAGGTCAATCGAAGATTGACCGACAAAAAATCCCTGTCTGCGTGGCACTCGCCCAGCAGGAAGACAATCAAACGAATCATATAAACCTGCCTTCCAAGGAACGCAGGCAGGTCAAGGTTCAGACATTCACGAAAATTGTCAAAGAACCAAAACTTTTACACAGCATTCTAATGAAAGGAAAATTTATCGTTTTTGAAGGAATTGACGGCAGTGGGAAGGGAACCCAAATTGCCTTGCTTTTAGAAAAACTCAAAAAGCGAAATATCCCCACCCACAGTACCTTTGAGCCTACCGATGGGCCTATTGGCTCCTTAATTCGGAATATTTTGCGAAAGCGGATAACAGCAGATGAACAGAGTATAGCAGCCCTTTTCTTGGCGGATCGCTTGGATCATATCCATAATGAAGTGAATGGTATGCTTAAGCTGCTCGAAGCAGGAAGGTGGATTATCTGCGATAGATATTATTTTTCAACATATGCTTATCATAGCACTCATGTCGATATGGATTGGTTGATTGAGGCGAATGCCCTCGCTGCCGATAAAATGCGTCCCGATTTAGTGCTATACATTGATCTTTCTCCGCAAGAGGCACTAGACCGGATTAGTAAAGGAAGAACAAATTTTGATTTATTCGAAAATAAAGAAAGGCTCGAATTGGTCAGTAATAACTACAACGAGGCTTTTCAAAAACTAGCCGATAAGGAAACAATTGTTAAGATTAAAGGAGATGATAGCCCCGAGCATATCCATAATAAAATATGGAGCGCCTTATTGGACAAATTCCCGATATTGGAAGGAAGATAAACCCTAAAATTTTATGTAATTGTTGAATTGTAAAGCTCGATTGGTAAAATTTTCTCTCTCTTTGTAAAATTAAACCATTCCTCTGTATCACTGTATTTCTACATTCTTCTTCATAAAACCTGTGAAAGAATGCAACTCTATCTCATATGAGCCAGGCCCAAAAGGGCTAAAATCAATCTCATAGATGGTATCCAATGGTAAGTTGACGACCTCATCTTCAAAGAGGATATCACCTTCATGATCTTTTATAACAATATCACTAAGGGTGAAATCAATAGAAGCAAAGTCAATGAAATAGGTCATGTTTTCTACATCTGCGTAAAACGACCAGTTCTTATCGTTTCTTTCCAGTATTTCCAACTCAGCATAAATGTCATCAAAGCCAGAATTTGTAGCAGTTTGAGCGTTGGTTGGTGTGAGGTTCAGTAGGCAAAAGGCGAAAGCAAAAAGGTAGATCAATCTCTCCATGACTAATAGTATTTAATTTAATTCTGTCACAAGATAGTTTAAAAAAATAAAAAATAAAAATCATATTTTCTTATGAAAATATGAAATTGCATATGATAGGGAGTTGGGCAATACTAAAATTGAGCTTTGGGAGAATATGTAGAATTTTATTCTGCGGATTTTGGTTGGCTAGGGGTAATATTTTGTACGAGGGGGTGGGAGGTTTTTGTCACATATAGAGACAATGTATGAAATAATATTTGTTTCTATTAATGCGCCAATAATATAAACGCAAGATATTTTTTTTATTGTGTTAAAAACTAATTTTTTTTCATTTTTTCTAAGCCAGCGATGACGACGTCCAAGATGGTGTTATAAACAGGCTTACATTCCTGCAGGAATTCATCTATATTTTTCCAAACAGCTAATTCTATGTTTTCCTCTGTTTCTGGAGTCAGCTCTGTATCTGTCGTATGCATCAGATACCAATAGGTTTTTTTTAATATTCTTCTTTTTTTTCTGTCTTTGTACGTATGATAGGTTTTTAAGACTTTACCGGCTAATATCAGGTTGCTTAATCCCGTTTCTTCCCTAACTTCTCGCAATGCTGCAGCTTTCTTCCCTTCGCCAGGATCAATTTTTCCCTTAGGTAAATCCCAGAATCCGAGTCGGTGAATGGCTAGGATTTCATTTTTTTCATTTAAAACGAGGCCACCAGCAGCAGGAATTATAGTATAAAGTGTTTTAAAATCTTTAAAGATAGATTTTGCCGAATCCGCATGTAGGATAATCCGGTTAAAGCTCGATCCTTTTTCCAGCATATCTGCATAGGATAACAAAATTTTAGGCTTGCCCATATACGGAGCAACCAAGGTTTTTTTATCTTTAATTCCAAAAGAATCTAAATCTGTCTTATTGATTAAAAAAACAGGGGTTTCGTTTATAGATATTTTGTACATTTGCAGGGTTTAAAAAGAGAAGCACAAAAAAATATGAATTTTTCTTCTGAATTTGCCAAACAATTATTGCAAATAAAAGCAATAAAATTGAATCCACAAAATCCTTTTACCTGGGCATCTGGAATAAAATCACCTGTTTATTGTGATAATAGAATTGTCCTGTCTTTTCCGGAGGTTAGGAAGATGGTGATTAAGGGCTTAGTCGCTTTATCTGCTGAATTTCCTGCTTTTGATGTTGTTGCAGGGGTCGCTACTGCCGGAATTCCTCATGGTGCGCTTTTGGCAAACGAACTAGAGAAGCCGTTCGTTTATATTAGGAACAAAGCAAAGGCTCATGGCCGAAAAAACCTGATCGAAGGTTATCTAGAAGCCAATAAAAAAGTCCTTGTTGTTGAAGATTTGATCTCGACAGGTGGAAGTTGCCTAAAGGCGGTGGAGGCTATCGAGCATAATGATTGCGAGGTTGTAGGGGTAACTGCTTTATTTTCATATGGCTTCGAGAGAGCGGAGCAAGCCTTTAAAGCGGCAAATTGTTCTTTTAAAACGATCTCTAATTATGATAAACTCATTCAGGAAGCCGTCGAAGCGGAGTATATCTCTGCTGCTGATCTGGAATCATTGAAACAATGGCGGAAAGATCCTGAAAACTGGTTGGTTTCAAAAAACACTTAAAAATAATACTACTGAAACAAAGGTAACATTATAGGGGGAAAGCTGTATTTAATATAACACGTTATCACCCCATAATTTTACAGCGCACAAAACACGTCTTTAATCCTGACTTTTATACGGTCATTTGAATTACAGAAAGAAATTTTATATGTCAATTTTAACAAAACAAGCAGAAGATTTTCTCTACAAATATTTGAATAATGCTTCCCCTACTGGATTTGAATCTTCCGGACAAAAAATTTGGTTAGATTATATCGAACCATTCGTTGAAGAAAGAGAAATCGATAATTATGGAACCGCATTCGGTGTAATTAATCCTGGAAAAGATTTCAAAGTGGTCATTGAAGCACATGCGGATGAGATTTCTTGGTTTGTACATTATATTTCTGATAGTGGCTTTATTAATGTTGTTAGAAATGGCGGTTCAGATCACCTAATTGCGCCATCTAAACGGGTAGATTTGCATACCAAAAATGGTGTAGTAAAGGGCTTTTTCGGGTGGCCAGCAATTCATACCCGTAAAGGTGCAGATGCTAAATTGACCCCGACGGTAGATAATATTTTTATTGATGTAGGGGCATCCTCAAAAGCAGAAGTTCTGGAAATGGGCATCAATGTTGGAACGGTAGTGACTTTTGATGATGAGATGATGACCCTCAATGATAAGTATTACGTTGGAAAGGCGCTGGACAACAAGCTGGGCGGCTTTTGTATTGCCGAAGTAGCTAGATTGTTACAGAAAAACAAGGAAGAATTGCCTTTTTCCCTATACCTCGTTAATGCGGTACAGGAAGAAGTCGGACTACGGGGAGCGGAGATGATTGCAAGGAGGATAAAACCCGATGTAGCGATTGTTACAGATGTGACCCACGATACACACACGCCGCTTTTAGATAAGAAGAAGTTAGGAGATGTGAAAATCGGAAGTGGCCCAACCATAACCTATGCCCCAGCCGTACATAACAAGCTACTTGATTTGATTGTGGATACCGCCGAGGCCGAAGACATTCCTTTACAAAGGGAGGTGGCTTCTCGACGGACGGGGACGGATACCGATGCTTTTGCCTACTCTAATCAAGGCGTACCCTCTGCTTTGATTTCTTTACCGCTTCGCTATATGCATACTACGGTGGAGATGGCTCACAAAGATGATGTGGAAAGTGTGATTAAATTGATATATGCGAGCTTATTGAAAATTGAGCACAATCATAATTTTAAGTACTTTTAATGAATTTAACAAATCCGCTTCTTAGCTGTAAAACAAAGGGAAATTGAGCGTAGGCAATCCTGTCTGTATGGCTTTACAGGCAGGCTCATTGAGGATGTAAGAGCTTGTTGGGAATTTGGTCTTTAGAGCGAGAATAGGCAATTTTTTGATTAGACAAGGCGCAAAAAACGGAGTTATGCCTTAGCATAATGAGTATTTTTGTAACGCTGTATAATCGAAAAAGTGGCATTCGCAGTTCAATTATTAAAATCCCAACAAGCTCTAAGGGCTACGAGTGCAGAATTTTCTTTTGTATCTTATATGTTATACACTCAAAATAATTTCGATTTTACCGTTTAGATGCTTACTTTTGCCTGCGCTTTGAGTTATTTACGCTTTGAAAATATTAATAAACGAATCAAGAGATAGATCATATGGGCTGGTTTAAAAGAATTAAAGAAGGGATCATTACCAAAACGGTAGATAAGAAAAAAGATGTACCTGATAATTTATGGTATCAGTGCCAAAAGTGTAAAAATGCCTCGACACAAAAAGAAGTTACCAACCATTTTTATAAATGCCCGAAATGTAACTATCATATCCGCATTGGTTCTGATTACTATTTTGATTTGATTTTTGATGGCAAGTTCACCGAACTTTTCGACGATATTATCGCAAAGGACATCCTTAAGTTCACGGATTTGAAACCTTATAAGGAAAGACTGGAGAAAGCCAAAGCAAAAACAGATCTGGATGATGCCATGAAAGTCGCGGAGGGAAAGGTTAACAGAAAGCCGCTGGTTATTGCAGCAATGGATTTTAGTTTTATTGGTGGATCAATGGGCAGTGTTGTCGGTGAGAAAATTTCTAGGGCTATAGACCATTGTATGGACAATAAAATACCACTGCTTATTATCTCCAAGTCTGGTGGTGCCAGAATGATGGAATCCGCCTTTTCCTTGATGCAAATGGCTAAAACCTCTGCTAAACTTTCACAATTATCAGATGCAGGTATTCCATTTTTCTCGCTATTAACGGATCCAACTACAGGTGGAGTGACGGCCTCTTTTGCAATGCTTGGGGATATTAACTTTGCGGAGCCTGAGGCGCTAATCGGTTTTGCCGGCCCTAGGGTGATCAAAGAAACCATCAAGAGAGATTTGCCGGAAGGGTTCCAAACTTCGGAATTTTTGCTCAATCATGGTTTCCTCGATTTTATTGTGGATAGAAAAGATTTAAAGGCAAGAATTGGAGATTTACTTTCCTTGGTTAATGTGACGGTGTAAATATGAGCATCTTTTTTTCTAGTGGATTTAATGCTTTTAGCAATTCCTCAAAAAAAACATCTCCATATTTCAAATAAAAGGCTAAAAAATTATCATAACGTTCCTGCAAACCATTTTGGGGAAATAATTTTGTTTTCAGGTTGCTGATCTGTGTCGTCATACCTTCGTGCTTTTGCTTTTCTGCTTTTAGCATCTTGGATTCTAATTGACCAATACCTTTCAATTGGCGGGTCAATTCAGCCCTCACCGTTTTTACTAAAGTAACATCAATCGCAGCAGCTTGTTCTTCTATGGTTTTGAATACATTTTCCAAAGCCATTTTTGAATCATCCAGCTTCAAGGTAGCTTCGGCATTGTGGTTAACATAGTTTTTTACTAGATGTGCAGTATCCTGAAACATCTCCGGTATACTTATGCCTGCCTTTTGCCGCTTCTTTTCTAGATTTTTATCAATCCAAAGCACGGAGTTTCTCCGGATTAGCATCGGGAAATTAATATTATAATATTCGAATTGTGTTTTCCTTTCTAACCAATACGCCAATTCTCCACCACCACCAATATAGGCCAGATTCGGTAAAATAAGCTCCTGGTACAAAGGGCGCATAATGACATTCGGGCTAAAGTGCTCTGGAGAATTCTCCAGTTCTGCCTTGATCTGTGCAGGTGTAAAGCTGATGTCCGTTCCGACAACACCATACTGTTCTCCTTGTTTTACAATCCGGTTTCGTCCTTTATTTTTAATATAAAAAAGATTGATTGCTCGTGGCGTTGCCTGTGCTTTGTAACCCGCCTGCTCCAAGTTTGCAATTTGTTGCCCAACCAACTTCGAACCAGTTTGGTTGAAAAGTTCGTCAGCCATAATTGGCTGAAAGGCTCGTTTCAAATCTGCCCTGTTCATATCTAATACCACCAATCCATAAGCTTTAAATATTTCATGAACCAACTTTATCGTAGCGGTACCATAATCTTCGAATCTCGTGTATGCATTGTTGATGATTGCCCATATCTTTGTCGCATTTGGGGCATCGCCTAATATCTCTTTTAATTCAGCAAGCACGGGCTTCAAACTTTCTACGGACATTTTACCAACGGACCCCGTTCCATCATATTCCCATTTCAATGTTTTGTTAAACAAATGAGCATGATTAATTTCTTCAAAATCGTGATCTTCTGCTCCGGAAATAAATACGGGAACAAAATGGCAATCAGGGTAAGTCGAAGCCAATTGCCTCGACAAGTGAATCGTTGAAATTATTTTATAAACATAATACAACGGGCCGAAAAACAAAGAAGGCTGATGCGCTGTTGTAACCGTAAAGCAATTCTCCTCTTTCAGCAAGGCGATATTTTTCTCCACCAAGGGATGAATACCTACGGTTGCATATTGATCCTTTAAAACATCAAAAAGCAGCGCCCTGTCCGTTTGGTCTTTCTTTTTATCGGCAATGACGGCTTTAAATGCTTCCAAACTAACATCATACTTGTAAAAGTCCTGAAGCTCGATCGCTCCCGAGACATAAGCCTTATCCCGTTTCGAGAATTGATCTACTTTTGCAAAATCTATTTTTGTTATTTTCATA
>JAHDGC010000316.1 GCA_020627865.1 Saprospiraceae bacterium
CGGATAACTGTGATCTTGATGTCGATGTTCAAATGGTGGAATCCATTACCAATATGGGCTGTACAGGAACTTATGTTTTAAATCGAGCATTTATCGCTACAGATAATTGTGGCAATGCAACAACTTATACCCAAATAATTACTGTAGAAGACAATGAGGCTCCTGTATTTGATAATCTACCAGCGGATCAAACGGTTGACTGTAACAATATTCCTGCATCCGTAACTTTGACTGCTACGGATAATTGTGATCCGGCTGTCAATGTATCTTCAACAGAAGCAGTAGGCAATCAATCTTGTGCGGATAGCTACGAAATATTGAGAACATTTACTGCAACAGATGCTTGTGGCAATAGTGCAACCCATACGCAAACGATCACTGTAGAGGATACGACAGCACCTGTTTTCTCTAACACCCCAGCGAGTATTACCGTTGAATGCAACAACATTCCTGGTGCAGAAACCACAACTGCAACGGATGATTGTGATACCGATGTGGATGTTCAAATGACAGAATCCCAGGTTGCCCTTTCTTGTCTTGAAAATTATGAATTGCATCGAACGTACACGGCAACGGATAATTGCGGCAACCAATCTTTGTACACACAGATTATTACAGTAGAAGATACGATGGAACCTGCTTTTGTCTCCACGCCTGCTGATCTGACTATTGAGTGTGGCGACGTTCCGCCTGTAGGGACTGCAACGGCAACGGATAATTGTGATCCCGATGTTGATGTGCAAGTAAGCGAAACACAAGCACCTTTAGCGTGTGCGGATAGTTATGAAATTCGTAGAATCTTTACAGCAACAGATAATTGCGGCAATACCGTTTCCCATGTTCAGATCATCACAGCACAAGATGTTTCCGAACCCATATTCAGCAATACACCAGCGAATATTACTGTCGAATGCGATGTGATTCCCGTTGCAGAAACGGTAACTGCAACTGATAATTGCGATGCGGATGTTGATGTGCAGATGGTAGAATCACAGCAATCTTTGGGTTGTCCAGAAAGTTATGAAATTACAAGAACCTATACCGCGACAGATAATTGTGGCAATCAGGCCGTTTATACCCAGACGGTTACGGTGCAAGATATCACTGCTCCAACATTTGCAAATGCACCGATTGATGCTACCGTAGCTTGTGATAATATTCCTCTCGCAGAAACGGTCACCGCAACGGATAATTGCGATACGGCTGTTGATGTTCAGATGATGGAAGTGCAGCAGAATATTTCGTGTACGGATGGTTATGAATTACACCGTGTCTATACGGCAACAGATAATTGTGGCAACCAAAATACCTATACGCAGATCATTACGGTAGAAGATAACACGGCTCCGGTTTTTGCAGATTTACCTACAGACTTGACAGTTGCCTGTGGAGAAGTTCCAGCAGCGACGACTGTTGTTGCCAATGATAATTGTGATACTGATGTTGATGTGCAAATGATAGAAATACAATCGAATAATAGTTGTCCGGAAAATTATGATCTTACCAGAGTTTATACCGCAACGGATAATTGTGGCAACCAAACTATACATACCCAAACGATTACGGTGGAGGATACGGAAGCTCCGCAACTTGTTGGTGTCCCTGCGGACATTATCGGAGATTGCAATACCTTGCCACCTATGCCAACAGTTACAGGAATTGATAATTGTGATACAGATGTCGATATTCAATTTATCGAAAATAGCAACCAAACCAATAATGGCTCTTCAACAGATAATTGTTTTACCATTACCAGAACATGGATTGCTACCGATAATTGTGGTAACGAATCGTCTGCAGCACAACAGATTGAAATGGAAGACAATGTGCCTCCAGTAATTTCCGGTATGCCTGCTGACCTTACGGTAAGTTGCGAAAATATTCCACCGCCAGCCAATCCATCTGGGACGGATAATTGTGCAGGAAGCATGACGCTTGATTATGTGGAAACCATACAAGATGGCGCTTGTTCGGATGCGTATGTTATTATTAGGTCTTGGTCTACAACGGATGCTTGTGGGAATACGACTGTTGCCGAACAATCCATTTCCGTGTTGGATAATGTACCGCCTGTCTTGTCTGGTATCCCTGCGGGATTGACGGTGAATTGTACGGAGACGGTTCCTGCTGTAGATGAAGATAACATTATTGCTACAGATAATTGTGATTTAGATGTCGATATTGCTTTTGTAGAAAATACAGAACAAGGAACATGTGCTGGAAGCTATACCCTAATAAGAACTTGGACTGCGACGGATAACTGTGGCAATACGACTAGTGGCTCCCAAGAAATATTAGTGGGAGATAATACCGCCCCATTGATTTCTGCTGTTCCTCCTGATGTGACTGTAGAATGTGATAACTTACCCTCGGTGGGGAACCCAGTAGCTTCTGATGATTGCGATGCCAATGTCGAAGTGACGATGACAGAACAAAGTGTTGACATTATTTGTGCGGATGCTTACACTTTAGTGAGAACTTGGACTGCAATAGATGATTGTGGCAACATGGCTTCTGCTTCACAGCAAGTTACCGTGATGGATACTACGGAGCCATTCTTGTTCAATGTGCCGAGTAATATTACAGTTTCCTTATTGGATGGAGAGACCATTCCATCACCATCAGTAGATGTTTTTGGTTCTGATAATTGTGATAATAATGTAAGTATCACCGTTGATGAAAATCAAACGGATAGATCATGTGGTTATGCTTTGGTAAGAACTTGGACGGCGACGGATAACTGTGGCAATACTGCAACACAGACACAAGAAATTTCCGTATTGGATAACATTGAAATTGCAATATCTCCAGATGATCCTGAAGTTTGTAAGGGCGAGTCTATTTTACTTGGAGTGTTGCCCCAAGGAAATTATATTTATAACTGGACAGCTAGTGGTGGAACTTTTGATAATGCTACTTCTGCAGAACCAGCTTTCTCTTCTGATGCTAATGGGGTGTTTTTTGTCAATGTTACGATTACAGATACTGATGGCTGTTCCGCTACGGCATCTACGACGGTAACTGTAGTGAATGGACCACAAGCTTTAGCCTATTCCAATGCTCCAATTTGCGAAGGACAAATGTTGAATCTTTTCGCGGAAGGTGGAACAAATTATGTTTGGACAACACCTTCAGGAACGACATATACCAATCAAAATCCGGTTATAAATAACACGACTATTGCAGATGCTGGCGTATATACGGTGGAAATTAATTCAGGTCTTTGCGTACAAACAAAAACCGTAGAAGTTATCATCAACTCTGCGCCTGTTGCCACCATTGTTGGAGAAACGAATTTATGTGCAGGAGGTGATCTTATTCTAGAAGTAGCTGAAGGGATGAACTATGTATGGAGTGGTCCAAATCAATATACGAATGATAATGAAGATGTTATAATAGAAGGGATAACGACTCTTCATGTGGGTACCTATTCCGTAACAGTTACCAGTCCTGAGGGCTGTACCGCAACGGATCAGGTAGAAGTTTTCTTGGATAATATCGATGGTTTTGTTGATAGTAATAGCCCCGCTTGCGACGATGGTGAAATCATGCTTTTCAGTGAAGGCGGAGACAGTTATGCTTGGACCGGACCAAATGATTTTACCTCAACAGAACAAAATCCAATCATAACCAATGCTGGTCAAGAAAATGCTGGCGAATATATTGTAACAATACAACAAGGTGCTTGCGAAGCATCATATTCCGTTTTTGTTTCTGTAGGGAATGGCGTGGAATTAACTAGCCTTACTTACAATGGACCCATTTGCGAAGGGATGACACTTGAATTGTTTGCTGGAGGAAGTGGTACTTATCAGTGGGAAGGGCCAACGGGAGAAACTTGGGATACACAAAATCCGGTTATTCCCTTTGCTGGGTTGCAGTATAATGGAACCTATCATGTAACCGTCTCCTCTGGCGTGGATTGTCAACATACCGGAAGTATTGAAGTACAGGTAAACCGCCGTCTCAGACATGATTTTACAGTGCTACCATTTACCTGTGATGGCCTTGGGGCAATCTTCCTCGGTGTGACTGGTGGCTCCGGTAATTTTACTTACCAATGGTCTGATTTTGCACCAAATAGCAACACCAATATCCGAACCGATTTATATCCGGGTGTATATAGTGTTACTGTAAATGATGATGGTGCTTGTGGTGCGGTCATTGATGGATTGGTTGTTGAGGATGAATGCTCTGGTTGCAATGCTTATGCCGGAACCTTAGAAGCTTTTGAAACCTATTTTTGTTATGATGGCAACGCCTATACTTTTGAGGCCTTCCCCCAAAATGATATAAATTTACCGGATGGTTATGAATTGGTTTATACCTTATCGTATAATGAACCGTTTGTGATTGATGAGGTAAACACTGCACCATCTTTTGAGATATTAGAAATAGGTACTTATACTATCCATACCATCATTTATGATCCTAATGGTGTGACGAATGTTGCTGATTTAATTCAACCTGGTGCCAGCCTTTTCGATATTAGAAATGTGCTAACAGCAGGTGGTGGAGAGGTCTGCGGTTCTATTGATATGAATGGGGCGGAAATTGAAGTTGTCCAACCAGAGATGAGTTTCCAATCAAGACATGATAACTGTAATACTGGAAATGGAAGCATTGTATTGTCTCCGGTTAATTATTCCTACACTTGGAGTGATGGAGGAGAGGGGCTGAATAGGGATAATCTTGTGGCTGGGTTATATACTGTTACAGCAGTTGATCAATATGGTTGTAGCATCATCGAGGAGATTTTGGTCGAGGAAGATTGTATCTGTGGAGCGCCTGTTGTGAATACGGTAATTATTGAATCTTCTTGTGATGAAGCAAGGGGAGCGGCTACGGTCTTGGTAGATGGAAGTCCAGAATCGTACTTGTACAGTTGGTCAACAACGGAAGGAAATATCAATGCTATTGGTAATCAAATTTCCAACTTGCCCGGGGGTGTTTATGAAGTAACGATTACTGTACCATTTAGACCGGACTGTTTTGTTGTGGAAACCATAACCGTAACCAATGAAGATGGGCCTACAGTTACAAATATCATTTCGGAACCCGCAATTTGTGGTGGAAGCGGTGGCAGTATTGTATTAGAACCGGATAACTATACTTACCTTTGGTTGTATCATAATGAAACTGGAAATTCTAGGACAGATTTACCTGCGGGTAATTATCAAATTATCATCACAGATCCAGAAGATCCAAACTGTCCAGGTTTTATTGATGTTGAAGTAGTAGAGGAACCCGAGCTGTCTGCCAATGCCGTCATTTTAAATACACCAGATTGTGGCGTGGATAATGGTGCTGTAAATATAGAGGTGTCTGGAGGAACAGGAGCATACGGATTCAGTTGGGGCAGTGAAGCAACCCAATACGATTTATCTTCAGGGAGTTATTCGGTAACGGTATTGGATTTAAATTCTTCTTGTGAATATGTTGTTGATTTTATTTTGCCTAACAATGTTCCTGCTGCGGATGTCGTGATTTCGCAAATGCCTTTTGTCAGTTGTACAGGTTCGGAAGATGGAATGGTTAATTATTACCTGACTTTTGATGCAGGGTTTGAAACCCCTTCTTATGAAGTTATTGTTGATGAATACGGGTACCCTGTTACGAATGGCAATCTAGGCGTAGGCAATTATTGTATTTTGGTTTACGATGATAATGGTTGCTTGGCGGGAGAATCTTGCTTCGAGGTGAATCAACCACAACGTCTGAATGCAAACTTTGAAATACTGAGCGCAAACTGTGATGAGGGTGGTTCTATTACAGTAGAGGCTTACGGTGGTGCCGGAGGGTATTCCTATAACTGGTCAGATATTGTGGGAGAAATGGATCCATCCGAAAGAATAAACCTCACACCAAATCATTATGCTTTAACAATTACAGATGCCAATGGATGTGAGTTGGCTTTCAATCCAGTTATTATTTATGATGATTGTGATCCCGAACTTTGTGTGCAACCAGAGATTATGGCCGTTGTCACGGAAGATGCAGATTGTGGTTTTGCCAATGGTTCTATAGTCTTGGATGTTGGAGATGCGCCAGGGTCATATAGTTATCAATGGGTGCCGCCTGTTAGTATTTCCAACATTGTATACGCTGTTCCGGCAGGTGTTTATGCGGTTACAATCGCGAATGAGAATAGTCCGACATGTTTTACAGAAACAACTGTTGTCGTTGAAAATATGGAAAGCCCTGAAGCTACTGTACTGGCCTCAGAGGATGCAGATTGTGAAGCCGCAAATGGTTCTGCGGCACTCTCGCCCGATTCTTATGATTATACTTGGGAGGATAATGTGGTCAGTGATGCTCGTACAGATTTGCCGTATGGCGTACATATTGTTATTGCTACAGATCCATTGACGGGTTGTACAGATATAATTGAGGTGCCAATAGGGCAAACCAATCCGCTTGTTGCTACAGCAGCTATTATTAAACAACCAGATTGTGGAATGGATAATGGTATTGTAGAAATTAGTGTGGATGGTGGTTCTGGAACATATACTTTCTCTTGGGGAGCTGGATCGACAAATGAAAATCTAGGAGCCGGAACGCAGAACGTAACCATCACTGATATATTTTCAGGTTGTATAACGGCGGTTGATTTTGCCTTAGTTGACAATGTTCCATTGGCGGAAATTATTGCCGATTCGGAAATTACACAAGACTGTGCCGGAATGGATAATGCAACTCTTGATTATGAGGTGAGCTATAATGATGACTTTGTTGATCCGCCTACTATTACCATTACTAATGAGCAGGGAAGTATTGTATATAACAATTCACTTTCGCCGGGTAGTTACACCTTGGAAATAAAAGATGCTAATAATTGTCTTGCTGGACAACATCCATTTGTAGTCTTGCCAGCAACGACTATAGCGGTTTCGTTTAACACAACGGATGCTACTTGTGATGATGGAGGAACAATTGATCTTGATCTTTCTGGCGGAACAGGAAATCTTAGTATCGAATGGTCTGATGGCTTAGCAAGCAACGAGTCTTCAAGAACAGAGCTGCCTGCTGGAAATTACATGGCGACCATAACAGACGAAAATAATTGCAGCATTGTCGTTTCGGATTTACTGGTCAATTACGATTGTCAAAATTGTGTCCTTCCTGAAATTGAAAATGTCATTACTTTTGATGCATCCTGTGGACAGAGCAACGGAAGCGTTGTCGTTTATATGACCGATGATGCATCTTTGTATACGTATGCTTGGTCTCCTGAAATTAGCACGACGACAAATATTGCTGAAAATATTCCAGCAGATAATTATATCCTGACCATTACAAGGGTGGATGATGCGAATTGTTTTATTACAGAAAATATTATCATCAATAATCAGGATGGCCCACAGATAGAAATTGTATCGACAATACCAGCGACTTGTAACCTTAATGATGGATCGGCAATACTTGCACCGTCGTCGCTGGATTATACTTGGGAACCTTTCGGAACAGGTGCCACGAGAAATGATCTTGCAGCAGGGGAGCACATTGTTGTAGGAGCTGATCCAGTCACGGGTTGTTCAGACATTATTACGGTAGTGATTGGTCAGGAAAACCCAATGGCAGCAGAAGCCGTTATCAATACAAATCCTTCTTGTGGATTGAGTAATGGTGAGGTCACCATCATGGTTACGGGTGCTAGCGATAATCTTTCTTTTATTTGGAATGACGAAAATCATCCTGCAACAAGAAGCGATTTGACCTCGGGAGATTATACTGTTTTAGTCAATGATTTAAACACGGCTTGTGCAACAACTGTTGAATTTAGCCTCATGGATAATGTCGGAGAGGCTATTGTTACGATGGCGCCAAACTTCTCAATAACTTGTCCTGGAGAGGCCGACGGAATGGCCGTTTATGACATTGAATATGCAACAGATTTTGTACCTGTAGCAACAATTGAGATAAGGGATGAAAATGAAAATCCAGTTGTAAACGGAGAATTGATTCCAGGTAATTACTGCTTGGTTATTCTGGATGGCAACGATTGTCTTGCCGCTAGAAATTGCTTTGAAATTACAGAGCCAGAATCTATCATGGTAAATGTTGCGACAGCAGATGCCGATTGCATTGCTAGCGGAACCGCCGATATTACCGTAACGGGCGGCAGTGGAACTAATTATAATTTTGACTGGAATGATCTGTTTGGTACAGA